>CAZEZA010000001.1:0-8844 GCA_964516415.1 Candidatus Woesearchaeota archaeon
GCTTCATCTTTAATCGTCGAACCAACAACATCAACATCACACTGAGTAAATTGCCTAAATCTATTCGCTGAAACAGGCTCGTCTCTAAAAACTTCTCCAATCTGATATCTCTTAAACGGCAGTTTCTTGTTCTGCATTAATCTTTTCAACTGAAACGTAAATTCATATCTCAAAGCAAGTTTTCTTTTCCCCTTATCCTGCAACTTAAAAATATCAGAAACAGCTTCATCCTGAGCATTCTCCCCCCGAACAAATTCCTCATATTCAATCAAAGGCGTCTCAGCAGGATTAAATCCGTATTTCTCAAAAGTATCCACTAAAATTTTCCTTATCTCTGCCCTTTTCAAAGCATCTTTCCCAGAAGAATCATTAAATCCCTTAACTAAATTAGTTTTCATTTTCCTCTTTTCTCCAAAAGGGCGGAAGGAGAGAATCGAACTCTCGTTTTGCGGACCACAACCACACGTTCTACCATTAAACTACAACCGCCATATTTAATTAAAGATAAATCTAATTTATAAGGTTTTTCAGAATCATCAGCCTTGAATAATAACTTACTCCCAAATGCACAGCTAGAAAAATCTCTTTCAATAATGATGGGGATAACTCCCATTTATCTTAGCTATCATAAAAAAACTTAACAAAAAGGATTTTTAAATTTATCTAATTAATTTTTGTGAATATCTTCAATATCAGAACATTTTATTATTTCATAAAGTTGATTATCCAACAAAAAAGCTTTTTCATTTAAACCTTCAAAATATATTTTTGAAAAATTTTTTAAAATCCTGCAAGAAAATTCTTCTACACTTCCATCAGGAAAAGAAGACATTCCTTCCCATAATTCAAGATTTGGATTGTAATTTGCTTCATGTTTAATTTTATCTTCATCATCACTATATTGCTGGAAAAAAATTAATTCTTTTTCTAATAATTTCCCTTTAATTATTGAATCCCCATATTCATCAACTATTTTTCCCACAAAAAAATCCTGTTTAGAATTCATTGCTAAAAATCCACCAAAAGGAGTAATACCTTCTTCGTCAGGTAAATAAAACCCAATTATTGAATATAAATCTCCCATTAAAGAATTAAATTTCATTCTTTTTTAAAAATTTATATAGTTAAAGAAATTAGATTATTCATGGGGGTGTTAGTAAGAAAACAAAATGGAGGGCACATATTTACAGGAATAGGAAAACTGGCAGTGACAGGTTTTATTGTCGCTCTTGCATCTGCAATTATTAATACAATCTGGGCAGTGCATATGGACAGTTTTCTAAATAATATTTCACTAGTCGGATTCATTTCTGCCGCCTTAACAGTCGTTTCATTTGCCTCATACTTTTTATTCATTCCTTTAATCGAAAAAATAAAAAAATCAACAATTTATTTCTTCACTCTTCTCTTAATGGCAATTACCTACATCCTCTTTGCTATCAACACCAAGTTTTACTTATTTATTTTATTAGCTTTCATTATTACTATCCTGTTCACTCTAAGAATAACAAGTTTCGGAATAATTGTAAAAGATAAATCTTCTGGAAAACACCTTTCAAGGAATGAAGGATTAATGTATACTTTCTGGAATGTTGCGTGGGTTATTGGACCTTTAATCGCTGGTTATATATCAGAAAGCTTTGGTGTTAGAATAATTTTTGTCTTGGCAGCAATATTCATTTTAATTGCTTCTTTAACTTTCAAGATATCAAAAATTAAGGACGTAAATATAAAAAAGAAAATTGACAAGAATTTAATAAAAAATTTTGTGGACTTTTTCAAAAACAAAGACAGAGTAAAAGCTTATATTGTTAGTGGGGGAGTAAATCTCTGGTGGATTCTTATTTATTTATTCATGCCACTTTACATTATCAGGCATGAATTGCACACATTATGGATAGGATATTTTTTGTTTGCAGTTGCAGTTCCTTTAATCTTGTTTACATTCCCTTTTGCCAAACTTGCAGGGAAAATTGGATTTAAAAAAATCTTCAAAATAGGATTTTTAATTCCTGCTGTGTTAGCAATAATTTGTTTCTTCATAACTAATGTTTATGTTGTTCTCGGAATACTCGCTCTTGCAAGTGTCGGTCTTGCTATGTTAGAATCTACAACAGAAGCTTATTTCTTTGACATAACAAAAGACAAAGATGAATCGCGGTTTTATGGTCCATACAACACAACTATAGAAGTAAATCAGTTTATAGGAAAAATCCTTTCCTCATGTTTGCTTCTCTTTTTGCCTTTCAAATTCATATTCTTACTTTTCGGAGCATTTATGTTGTTCTTTGTTTTTGTCTCATCTAGAATAAAAGAAGTTATTGAAAAAAGAAGAAAAAGATAAAAATTTAAACATAAAAATGTCTTCTTTTTTATGAAAAAATACGAACTATTAGCACCAGCAGGGAATTTTCCAATGTTAGTCACAGCAGTAAATGCTGGAGCAGATGCAGTCTATTTTGGATTAAAAGAATTCTCTATGAGAGCAACAGCAAAAAATTTTACTATAAAAGATTTAGATAAAATACAAAAAATATGCAAACCAAAAAAAGTCAAAAAATATCTAACTCTTAATACAATAATCTATAATAATGAATTAGAAAAAATAGAAAAAATAATCAAAAAGATTAAAGGAAAAGTTGATGCAATAATTTGCTGGGATTTGGCTATAATTCAATTATGTAAAAAATATAAAATTCCGTTCCATATTTCAACTCAGGCTTCTGTTTCAAATAGCGAATCAGCAAAATTCTACAAAAAACTTGGAGCAAAAAGAGTAATCTTAGCGAGAGAGTTAAATCTAAAACAAATTAAAGAAATCTCAAAAATAATTGACGTTGAATGTTTTGCACACGGAGCAATGTGTGTCGCTGTTTCCGGAAGATGTTTTACTTCGCAATTCCTTTTCAATAAATCTGCAAACAGAGGAGAATGCCTGCATCCATGCAGAAGAAGTTATATTGTTAAAGACAATGAAGGAAATGAACTAAAAATTGAAAACAGCAAAATTCTCTCTGCAAAAGATTTATGCACATTATCATTTATTGAAAAAATGAAAAAAGCAGGAATCAAAAGTTTCAAAATAGAGGGACGAAACAGAGATCCAAGATATGTTGAAACTGTTGTAAAAATTTACAAAAAAGCTTTGGATAAAAAATTAACAAAACAAGAAATTCAACAAGAATTAAAAGAATTAAAAAAAGTTTATAATAAAGGATTTTCCTCTGGTTTTTATTTAGGACTTCCAACTTCAGATGATTTTTCAAAAACAGAACATAGTTCAGCAACAGAAAAAAAACATTTTGTTGGAAAAGTAATTCATTATTTTACAAAAAAAGGTGTGGCAGCAATTAAATTGGTTTCAGAATTAAAACTTGGTGATGAAATTATTATTATAGGAAAAACAACTGGACTAAAAAAATCAAAAATAAAACATATAGAAATAAACAAAATTTCAATTCAAAAAGCAAAAAAAGGTGATGAAATTGGATTAAAACTTCCTCTTGTAAGAAAAAATGATGAGATTTATGTTATAAAGAAAAACTAAAATTCAAAAGAACTTTTGTGCGAACAAATTTTTTCATTTTCAGATTCATCTTCAAAATAAGCTGTTACTTCAATTTTATTAGCATTTTCTATTTCTCCTTCAACACTTTTTGTTATTGTCGCTAAAGGTTCTATATTTCCAATAATATTTATTACGCTGCTTGTATCATCGCTGGCATTAAAAAATACTATTTTTACACCTGCAATTTCTTCTCCTCTTCCTGTTCGCGTAAAAGTAACACTATAATTTGTTAAAGTTGTATTTATTACTTTTTTTGCTTGCACATCAACATCTAAACATTTTGAATCATAATCAATTTGTTCAGTCCCTCTTTCAATTATAAATTTAACACTTACCCATATAATTCCAAGAGCTACTAAAACTAAAAGCACAATTATTAAAGAAGTTATAACAAGTGATAAACCTCTTTTATTTTTAATCATTTTATTTTTAAATAAAATATATACTTAAATGTTTTTATTTATTAAAAGAATCAAGTAATCTAAAAAATTCTTTTTTATCAATAACTTTATCAACTTCAGATAAACCAATATGTTCTGCCATTTTCCAAAATGCCTCTGGTTTATATTTTCTTTTTTTCAAAGAAGCAACCGTCGGTAATTTGGGGTCTTCCCATCCCGAATAAATTCCTTTTTCAATGCCTTGTCTAAATTTAGAAGTTGAAAGTTCCAAATCCTTAAAATGATATCTTCCTAAAAAAGCATTCCAAGGATATTTTTTTCCAAAAACTTCAAAAATCAATTCTTGCCTTTTTGCATTATCGCGATGGTCTTTTCCTCTGATTATGTGTGTCATTTTCATTTCAATATCATCTACGGCAACACTTAAATTCATTAATGGCCAAACCCTAAATTTATTTTTCTGCCGGGGGTGTTTATGTAAATTAATTCTTGCCAAAGGAAAATCCCTCATTGCAGGATTTTTATCTTTCATATCTGACTTAAATCTTAAAACAGCCTCACCAGGGGAATATCCTTTTTTGTTGTCTCCAGTAGAAATCTTTTTTGAAGATTTATCGGGGCACGCCTGTGGTGCCAACATTTTTTCCCATCTTTCAATATTCTCTTTAATATCTAATTTTCTGCAAGGACAATTCTTTTTTTCAGAAACAAATTTTCTAAACTTTTCACTAGGACAAGTACAAACATAGGCTGATTTTTTCTTGATTAATTTTTCAGCATATTTATAATAAAGTTTCATTCTATCTGATTGAATAAAAATTTCTGCATCTCCTTTAAATAAAAATTTCACATCTTTTTTAATCAAATTGTATGCTTCATTGTCAATATTTTCTGGATTTGTATCTTCAATTCTAACAATCATTTTTCCACCATATTTTTTAACATAATTATAATTTAAAGAAGCATTAATTGCATGCATGATATGCAATGCTCCAGAAGCTGAAGGAGCAATTCTCATCACAACACCTGATTTTTTTACATTAGGTAATTCCTGCAAACCTTCACGAACTTTTCTTTTACTAATATTTTTTTTCAATTTTTCAAACTCCTTTTTTTGTTCTTCAACAGAAAGAGAATTAATTTCTTTAATTATTGAATTTATCTTTTTAATATATTTTTTAACTTCCTCTTTTTTCAAACCCTCATGAAAAAGAGAAGAAATTACAGCTCCAGATTGAGCTTTCCCATTATAAGAAAAAGCATTTCTCAAAGCATAAGATTTAATTTTTTTATCTAAATTCTCCATATATAAAAATAAGAAAACACATTAATAAATCTTTCAATAATTCCCAACTCCACTCTTTTTTTCAAGAACTTCAATCCTCTGTTGCAAATGATAAATCTGGTTTGATAAATCTTCTATTTTATTTGTCATATCAATAAGTCTTTTTGCCAATCTTTTCTTTTTTTCTTCTCCAGCGGTATTTAAATCATCATGTTGCTCTGAATTACTTGAAGCTAAATTTCCAAGAAAACTAAAAGCTCCTTGAGATGGAGATTGAGAATTCTCTTCATGCAAATCACCAGAAGGATTTATATCTTCTTTTTTTTGAGCCATTCTCTCCTGCTGTTTTTTATATTTCTCACTCAAATCAAGAACTCTATTCTTTTTCCCAAATCCTAAAAATCTCATAAAATATAGAAGTATATGTTATTTTTAAATTTAGTTATAATGATTAGAAACATTTTTTAAACATCTAATCTTTTACTTATAAAATGGTAGCAACAATCCAACAAATTATAGGAAAGATAAATCCCTTACTTTATGCAGAAAATGGAAATGATTTATTAAAAAAATATGGTTCTTCAAATAAAATTCCTGCAGAAGAAATTCAACCAAAATCATTGACAGAACACACTCTTGTCTATGATTCTACTTCAGAAACTTTAGAACCAATTTATTTTTTTATTCTTGATTTAATGAATGATTTTGGTCTTGCACCAGAAAAACTTGTTGATAATTTTACGGCAGCCCCTGGTTCAGGATACTTCGCAGAACTTGGACAAAGAGCAACAATAATGCAACAACAAGGAACCAAAATCTTAGGAGATGTAAATACAGTTTTAAAAAGTGTTTTGAATATTATCTATGATTTAAAAGAATTTAAAATAAGATTGCAAAGTTATGAGGATTTAAAGACAGATAAAAAAGAAGCGGCTACTCTTTCATTAAAACAAATCTGGATGGATAAAGTTGATATACAAAAAGGAAATTCATCAATAAAAGCCATGGCTTTTTCTCAGGGCGGTGCAGGACGTACTTTAATAGATGCTTTTCTAATTGTTAAAAATAGTGAAGATGTTGATAAAATTGATTTAAATGAAGTAGTAAAAAGAATTCTAAAACCAAGAATCCAAGAATTTAATATTTGGCTAAAAGAATCTGAAAAAGTGCTTAAAAATAGATATGAAATGGAAGTAACATATTTGAAAAGTCAGGTAAATAGTTTAAAACTTTATTCTAAATGGGCAAAACCTTATTTAAGAACAGCTCAACAACTTGAAATGAAAGAAAGTGGAAGAAATCCTGCATTAATAAAAACTTTTAATACAATTCTCCTTGAATTAACTTTATTAGGAAAAAATAAGATAGATCTAAAAAGTTCTGCACTTGAAGGTAAACTCCCCACAGAATTTGCAAAAGAAAAATTTCTAAAAACATTAAAAAGAGATTATTATAATTGTATTTTAGTTGATTTTTCATTTAGAGGAATTCCCAGAAAAATAAAACCATATGAACCTCATTATGTTTTCGGAGGAAGAGCAGAAGTAACATTTAGAGCTTATGCATTGAACGATGCTGAAATAGAAAAAATAAACCAAGAACTCGAGAACTCAGATGTTGGAGATGTTTTAAGATTAATTGAAGGTTCAACAACAGAAAGTTTAGAGCAATTACAAGATGATATCAACTTTTTTTTAGAAGAAAAAACAGAAAAAAAAATAAAAGAAAAATCAAAAGATGAATCAAATCCTTTTTTAGCATTATTTGGACATTATGATAAAACTGAAAAACCAAAAAAAGGAGAAAAAAAAGAAATAATAATTAAACCAGATAATTTCATTGAAAAACAACATTTAAGACCTTTAGCAGCAGAATCTGCAACAGAAACTACTTTTAATTTGTTTGATATTTATAAAAAAGCTCATGGTATGCCAAGTTACACATAATATACTTAATAATGTCAAAAAAGAAGATTAAAGAAAAATCCAAAAAAGAAATTTCTAAAAAACCTAATAAAGATGAAGAATCAGAATTAGAAAAAGAAATTGAAGAGATAGAAGAAGAAAAAGTTTTAGAAAAAAATTCTGAAGAAATAATTGAAGACAATGAATTCCATAGTTTTATGAAACCTTCAATAGAATCATTTTCACCAGTTTTAGAACCAACAGAAACCTTTTCACAAGAATCATTAGAACAAAATGTTGGTTCTGCTCCACTAATTCAGGGAAAAAAAGATGAAAAATCAAAAGATTATGAAACAGGATATAAAGATGCTTCAGAAGAATACAAAAGAAATGAAAATTTGATTATTCAATCTGCACCAATAAATGTGGAAAGAACTAAAATTCCAGAAATAGAACAAAATTTTCAAATTGCTCCGGAAATTCAGGAATTAAGGGGGGAAAATAAAGGAAGTTTAGAAAAAGATTATGTAGTTAAAGTTGGCGGATTTAAAGAAGTAAAAACTCATTCTCCATTTGAACAAGAAGAAAAAAAATATGATTTCAGATAGATTAATAAATAAATTTTACTACTAAAAAATATGGCAAGAGTGAATCAAAGATTCCCACTCATCCAAAAACATTTTGGAGGTTATTTTAAATGAAAGGTGATTACACTATTAGTGATATTTATCAAGGAGGATATTCTTCTCTAAAACCTGATTATGGAGATGTTTTTACAGGATACAGAGTTTCTGCTGGTGAATTAGGAGCTCCAACAAAACCAGATACTGCAAACCAAATTCAGCAAGTTAGTCAATTGTTAAATCAAGGAATTATCCCCATAGAAGTTGGGGCATTATCACCAGAAGTTTTTGACCAAATTCCTAAGCAACATTTTAAAGAAATTAATCGTATGGCTAAATTAACTGGAGCTAAAATTTCTGTTCATGCTCCTTTAGTAGAACCTTCAGGAATGGGAGAACAAGGTTGGAGTGAAACAAACAGAGAACTTGCAGAAAGACAATTAAATGATGTTGTTGAAAAATCAATTGAAATGGACGACAAAGGAGGCATGCCAATAACAATTCATTCTTCAGGACTTCCTGGAACAGAATATAAAATGACTCCAGAAGGGAAAAAAGTAGAGAAATTAATTATAGTAGATAGAGAAACAGGAAAACCAGTTCAAGCACTTGAAGAAGAAGAAAAATTTTACCCTGGAGGAGAAGGAGGAGAAATAAGAAGAGAAGTTCATACACCTCAAAAACATCTAAAACTTTTAAATGAAAGTCAATGGGATAATTCAATAAACCAATTAGTTTTTACAAAAGAAAGAGCAGATGAGATTCTTAGTCAAAATGAAGTTCAAATTGCACATTTAATGGAAGGATTTCAAAATGGAACAATAAATGAAGAAACAATAAAACATTCCCCTTCAGCACAACAAGCACGTCTAAATTTACAAACAATACAAAGTTATTTAGAAGATATTAATGCAAATGCAAATGGTCTTTTTAGCAAAGCATATAAATTTGGAACAGACGAACAAAAAAGAAAATTATTAGACCTTTCTAAAAAATATAAAGAAAACTTAGATAATTCCAAAGGAAGCTTGACTGCTGAATCTCAAGCAATGAAAAAACTTTT
>CAZEZA010000001.1:8944-26777 GCA_964516415.1 Candidatus Woesearchaeota archaeon
CATGTTCATTTAACAGATAATTTTGGTTATGCAGATAGTCATTTGCCTCCAGGAATGGGAAATGTTCCATTTAAAGAAATTTTAGAAAAATTAGAAAAAGTAGGAACATTAAAAGGCACAAGAAAAATTGTCGAAGCAGGAGGATTTGTTCAGCATTTTGGAGTCTCTCCTTTCCCCATCAATTTAGAAGCAATGGGTTCTCCAATTTACTCAATGAATATGGCTCCTTATTGGAATCAGGCTTCAGGATTATCTCAAGGATATTCTTCAGGTTATGGCCAAATGCTCCCACAAGTAAATTATGAAACTTTTGGTGCTGGATTTTCCCAATTACCAGCAGAACTCGGAGGACAAAGAGGAGGAGCACAAGGTGGACGAATAAGTGGGCAACCCATGGAATAATTAAGAATATTTAAAAAGTAATTAAATTTAAAATAAATATAAAAGATGGTGAAAAAAAAAATAATTTCTAAAAAGAAAAGTAAAATCAATAAGAAGAAATCTGAAATAAATAAGAAAAATATTCCAACATTACAATTAAAAAGAGAATCAGATATTGCAATGGATTTTGCAACAAAAGTTTATAAAAAATTTGAAAAAAGCATTAAATCAATTATACTTTTTGGTTCAACAGTAAAACAAACTGCAGTTGCTGGTTCTGATATTGATATAATTATTGTTCTAGATGATGTTTCAATAAAATGGGACCAAGAGTTAATTGCTTGGTATAGAACAGAACTTGACAAAATTTTAAGGTCAAATCCTTATCAAAAAAGTATTCATATAAATACAGTAAAATTAAGCACTTGGTGGGAAGATTTAATAAAAGGAGATCCTGTCATTGTAAATATTTTAAGATATGGTGAAGCTATGATAGATATGGCAGGATTTTTTGAACCATTAAAATTCTTATTAATTAAAGGAAAAATAAAATCAACACCAGAAGCAATTTATAATTGTCTTCAAAGAGCGCCCATGCACATTACAAGAAGTAAAACTTCTGAATTAAATTCTATTGAAGGATTATATTGGGCAATGGTGGATTCAGCTCACGCAGCTTTAATAGCGGCAAATGTTTCTCCTCCATCTCCAGAACATATTCCAGTAGATTTAAGAGAAAATTTTGTCAATAAAGGAAAATTAAAAATGAAATATGTTATTTGGTATAGAGATTTATTAATTCTTCATAAAAAAATTGCTCATGGTGAAATAAATGATTTAAAAGGTGTTGAAATAGATGACTGGCAGGCAAAGACAGAAGAATTTTTAGATATAATGGCACGATTAGTAAAAGAACTTATTAGTTAATTTTTAGAAATATCCCAATCAGTTCTGAAAATATTTGATTCACCATAAGCATAATTCTCCCAATTCTTTTTTAAATCAGAGGGTATATCAACATTAGAAGATTTGTAATATTCTAATGCCATAAACAAAGTTAATTCAGATTCTTTTTTTATACCTTTTCTATTTAAATCAATAGTTTGAGTAAAAAAGAAATCTCCTGCTTTCTTATAAAATTCTTTTTTATCTGCATATAATCCCTGTTCAATAATTTCATCAAAAAGAATACTAAAACCTAAAAGAGCATTACTCAAGCCACTTCCCGAATTATAATATCTTTTTGTAGAATTTATGTGTCTCTTGATAGAATCAACAGAATCTTTTAATTCTGGAATGTCTCCTAATTTATCTAATGTTGCCCCCATTTTAATTAAGCTGCTTGTTTTTGTTCTTTAGGATGATATTTCTCTGTAATTGATTTATCAATAGCATTTAACTCTGCAAAAGAATATAAATTAAGTATTTGTAAAGAGCATGCTTTATTGTAAGCCTCACTAAGAATGTTATATTTTTCAAATGCTTCTTGTTCCTCTGGGCTTAATTTTTTAATATCAAGTTGACCATTTTCTTTATTCACTGCTCCTTTTTCCATTGCTATTTGACTTAAATTAGCATAATTATATTTCTTTAAATTTTCAGGTAACTCAAATTCAAAACCAGGTGCAATTGATTTTATAATTTGTTCTAAATCTCCTAAAAATACAAAAGGTTTGTTCTCTTCAATTTGTTTAAGAATTTTATAAGAAGTATCTTGTTTTACTGGATAATTTGGTTCTCCTACAACCCCTAAAGATTTGTATTCTCGTTTCAATCCTTGAAATTCTTTTTCTTGAAGTTCTCTTATCTCTTTACCTTCCATAAACATTTCATAAGTTGATTTTCCTTCTTCTCCAAAAGAAGTATGAGCAAAATTAGCACCAGCTACATTTTGTATTAATTTACTTTCCAAAGTCATTTTTGCAATTTCTCCAGGACTTTTTTTTTCTTTTTCCATATTAAATTTAGAAATTCAGCTTTTATAAACCTTCCTACTGTTACTACTTAGTAATTAACTATTTCTTCAATTCATACAAAATCTTTGTCTTGCAAGGAAGTTTAGATTTTATCTGTTTGAACAAATGTCTAACAAAACTAACTGCTTTTGGATTTGCAACAGCAACAAAAAGAATTCTATTATTTTGTTTAAGAATTGCTGCTTTTCCAACAGCCTTGCCATAAGCTAATTGCATTCCTGTCTGCATTCTATCAGCTCCTGCACCAGTAAGCATTCTATTTTCTCTTTGAATATGATGTGGAAAAGGAATCATCTTAAATAAATACTGCCCAGCAAGTTCTTTATCTAATTTCTTATTTATGTATTGTCTGCACGCTTCAAAAGCGTTTTGCCTAATTTGAATTTTTTCTGTGGTAACAAGAGTTAAAACATGAGGAATTTTTCCAGCATCATAAAGAGATTCTTTACCCATAGTAAATTTAACAATTTTTGGTTGAGGAACAGTTTTTACATAAGACTTTCCTCTTTTCTTACTAACCCTTGTATAAGGAGTTACTTTCTTTTTTGAATATGCTGTTGCTTTTCTTAATCCTGCCATTTTATTGTTTTGCTAATTTAATTAATTTATTTCTAAAAGATTCATTGACCAAATCTATTTGAAGAAGAATTTGTCTTTTATCAAATTCTTTTTCCCAAGGATGATTTTTGATTGATTCAATAGATATACCCCCATAATATATTTCTTTCATTTTTGTCGGATCTCCTCCAAACCCCACAAAAGAACATATTCCTTTTATATAATCTTTAACTTTATTATAATTATCTGGGAATATTTCAATAATCATTTCCTTTTTCATTTTATCTCAACCTCTGTTGTAACAGCTTGCCCAGGCAAACCTTTTTCAAAAATAGCTCTCACAACACCTTTATTTCCATGAGCACCAGAAATTTTTCCCATGATTATTTTCCCTGCTGGACTTTTCCATTCAACTTCTTTTCCAACAAACTTTTTAGCATCTTCACGATTTTTACTTCCAGTTATTTCTATCAAAAAATGCCTTTCATGAATAGTGTGTCTTCCACGTCTGAATTGAATAACTTTTGCTTTCATAATAATAAGTATCAAGAAATTTAGTTTTTAAAAGTTGCTAATAATTTTATTTCTCTTTCTTCTTAACCATATCACATCTCTGATTATACTCAATCAAGTCATTAATTAAAATTGATGCATTTTTTCTTGCCTCATCAACTTTATGTGAATTTAATTTACCTTTCTTAAACTGAGTTCTTGCATTAACAATATCTTTCAAAATTCTCAAATGTTGTGGAGAAAACTTTCCTTTCTTAACAAAATTCTTTTCAAATTCAAGAATTATTTTATCTTTTGATTTGTTTTTAACTATAGTTTTCAAAAGACTAAAAATATCTTTATAGATTTGCTCTATAGTTTTTTCTTGAACTCTCTTTTCAATTTCTTTTCTAAGCTCTTTTAATCTCTTTAAATAATCCTGAGTATCAGAAAGTAATTTATCAATTTCTTTTCCTGAAATTTCCTTAATTTTTTCATGTTCATAATCTCTCCAAATATTAACTACTTTTTCTAAAAAGTCTATATATTTTTTTTCAATCATTTTTTTATTATAAAATTCTCTTTTAAAATCAGAAACTAATTCTTTTTTAGCATTTGGAGGAGGGCATCCGTTGAGCATTAAGAGAGCTTGTGCAGGAGTTGTGATTCCCCAGAAAACATTTACAAAAACTTCCGACAAAAGAATACTCTTGCTTCTTGAAACAACTTTGTCCCCCATAGACATAAACATATCAATAGCTTCAGGAGAAGGTTTAAGTTTTCCCATATTCAATAAAGTTTTCCAAGGCATAAATGTTCCTCTATCATAAAGAGGAATACCATCTCTGATAAAAGTAAAAATAACTGGGTGCGCATCTTTAACAGATTCCCAAAAATCAGTTAAAAGATAAATCTGAGGTTCAAGCTTATTTTTTACTCCAGCAAGAGCAGACGCCTCAGCAACATATTGATAAATTATTCCCCTTAATCTTTCTTTTAATTCCAATCTTGGCATTCGTTTAACATCAGTATCATTAATAATTACAAAAACATCAACATCAGAAGTCTTAACTGCTTCTCCCCTAACTAAACTTCCACCAATAACATAACTTACAACATATTTTTCAAATTTTTGCAAAACTAATGACTTATGAATTTCGGCAACTCTTAATGCTCCCAAAATTCCTTTATCATAAAGTGGAAAAGACATAGCAATTGCACTACTCAATTCAAATTTACTATCTAAACAATTTTCCCAAACATCAGTTGGAGTTTTAATCTGAACCCAAATCTTCTGCTTTCCTATTTGTTTAATTATTTCTTGTTTTATTTTTGGAATTTCTTTAACTTTGTCTTCAGGAACAATAATATAAACATGCATATGTTTTTCAGTTTCTTTTGGAACCTCTTCTTCTTCAATAAACTTATTCACAGCCATGGGAGGCAAAATACTTATTGATTGAACATAATTATATTTTTTAACGACAAAAGATTTTAACTTTTCAAGTTCTTTCTTTGTTTTTTCCATATTCTTCTTTGCATCAGAAGAATCTTCAGGAATTACTGGTTTTTTATTAGAATATTTTTTATCGAGATTCATTTCAGGAATATCTTGGTTCTTGTTGTCTGTTTTCATAGTGAAAAGAGGATTTATTTAATATATAAAGGTTACTAATTATTTATTTCTAAAATTTTATTTTTACTCTTTAAACCTCTAATTATTTTTACTTTTTTCTTAAATATTTTTGAAAAAAATTTGATTATTTCTAAATTAGCTTTTCCCTGTTCAGGTTTTGCTTTTACATTAACTTTCCAGACATCTCCTTTTTCCAAAACTTCTGTCTTTGGTTGATTTATTTTAACTTTTATTTTTATTTTCATAAAATATAAAAAAATATATTCAATATAAAGGTTACTAATCACAAACTTTAAAACCATAAACTCTTTCTTAAAATCAGGTCCTATAGTCCAGCGGTTAAGACTCTTCGTTTACACCGAAGGAACCGAGGTTCGACTCCTCGTGGGACCATATTTAATTATACTAATTTTTTTAAAGATAATTTTGTTATTAATTATAGGCGTGGATAGTTTATTGGTAGAATATCTCGTTGCCAACGAGGTGAGCCGGGTTCAATTCCCGGTCCGCGCATAATTATTTACTCTTTATTTTAAACTCTGCTTCTTCTGTTGATTCACAAGAATCTGCTGCAGAATTAACTGCTTTTTCTAAATCTCTTGCAGCACCCGCAAATTTCTTTTTTTGTTTTCCTTTTACAACTCCTGTAGCTTCAACAACTTCTTCTTGTGCATCAGTTGTTATTTCTTCAGCTTCTCTAATTTCCTTTTTTGCTTTTTTCACTGCTTTTTTTGCTTCTCTAATTTCTTTTTCAACATTTTTAGCATTTATAGTTTTCATTTTATAAATAATTTAAAGAGATATATAAACTTTAGCAATATCTTACAAAACTTATTTCTCCCAAATTTTATAAATGCTTTTTCCTTAATAATAAAAAGAGGTTTTCATGCGATTTTCATCGGAGGCAATTGAAAAAATCGCCTCACAGTAAAAGAAGGGAAAATCGAAAAAAATCGATTAGGTTGTTTTCAAATGATATACATTCCAATTCTAGGAGCATTGGCATTAGCCACAGGAACAATTATCCAAAAAAAACTTTTAAGCCAAAAAAAGATAGGAATCAAATTTTATCAAACAGTTGAATTTGCTGCAATTGTTCTTGCGATGCTTCCTTTTATTTACTTTTTTTGGAAAATAGATTCACAAGCTTTTGAATTCAAAAATATTTTTATTTTCGGATTAGTAATCATTTTTTCAATTGCCGCAAACTTGTTTTTATTTTATTCAATGAAATGGGAAAAAGTTACTAACCTAGAACCTGCAAAAATTCTCGAACCTTTATTTGTTATTATCCTTGCCATCTTTTTTAGTTTTTTCATTGATTCAAAATTATATGAAAGGAATTTGAAAATCATCGTCCCCGCATTAATTGCAGGAATAGCATTAATTTTTTCCCACATAAAAAAACATCATTTGAAATTCAATAAATACTTTATCGCAGCGATTTTGGGAAGTTTTTTCTTTGCTCTTGAATTAGTTATTTCACGATTAATTCTTGACTTTTATTCTCCAATAACTTTTTACTTTATAAGATGTTTTTCTATTTTTCTGCTTAGTTTTGTATTATTCAAACCTAAATTTAAATCATTAGATAAAAAATCAATTTTATTGTTTCTCGCCATAGGTTTTATTTGGGCTATTTATAGAATAGTTATTTATTGGGGATACACAAATTTAGGAGTTATTTTCACAACATTAGTAATCATGCTTGGACCAATCTTCATATATTTATTTGCCTGGAAATTTCTTAAAGAAAAAATCAACTGGAAAAATATAGTTGCTTCAATAGTTATTGTTGCTTGTGTTGTTTATGCAATTTTGGGTTGAAAATATAAATATTTATAAATAAAAATTTTCTGCATAAAGCATGAAAAAAAGTAAATTAGAAAATGGTGTATCTTTTATAAAAAATAAAAATACTCTTAGGGGATTATTTCAGGATTAATAGGAATAGGAGCCGCTACTGGTTCTGTCTTTTCAGCATTTTCATCTTATTATTTTTTAAATGAGGGTAGCCCAGAAGCAATTGCAGGGGGAATTGTAACGGCTATTGGAACATTATATTTAGGATATAAAACTTATACTATACAAAAAGACGCTATTGAAGACATAAAAAAAGGTTATAATGAAATTTTCTTGAACCCCACAAAAGATTGCACAAATAATCCTTAGATAATATATTTTTCTTAAACTCAATACATCCCGCCCATTCCTCTCATACTTCCTTCACTCTTTCCAGAACTAGCAATAACATCATCTATTCTTAGAATCATAATCGCGACTTCGCTAGCAGAATTTATTGCCTGACTTTTAATTTGATATGGTTCAATAATTCTTGCTTCTAAAACATTTTCAACTTTATTAGTAAATAAATTTAATCCTGCATTTCTTTCTCCAGAATCATGTCTTGATTTCAACTCTGTTAAAACATCTATAGGATCTATTCCTGCATTTTCAGCAAGAGCTATTGGAATAAATTCCAATGCAGATGCAAATTCTTCAACCGCAAGTTGTTCTCTCCCACTCAACGACTGTCCAAATTCTCTAAGTTTTCTTGCAAGTTCTATTTCAATAGCTCCTCCTCCAGGAACAACTAAACCCGTTTTCAAAGAAGAAACAATATCGCCTAATGCATCTTTGAAAGATCTTTCAATTTCATCAATAACATGCTCTGTTCCTCCATGAATTAAAATTGTTAATGCTTTAGGATTCTGACATCCCCTTATATAAGTTAAAGTGTCTTCCCCGTGTTTTACTTCTTCTACTATCTGAGCATTTCCTAATTCCGACGGACTAAGCTCACTTAAATTACTCACAATCTTTCCCCCAGTTGATTTAGATAATTTTTCCATATCGCTTTTTGCGACTCTTCCACAAGCATAAATTCTTTCTTTAGACAATAAATATTGCGCAAAATCATCAATTCCCTTTTGACAAAAAACAACATTTGCCCCAGAAAATTTAACTTTTTCAATCATCTCTTTTATTGTCTTTTCTTCTTGATTAATAAAACCCTGCAATTGTTCAGGAGAAGAAATAGAAATTTTTGTATCTATTTCTGGATTTTTCAATTCCAAAGCAAAATCAATCAAAGCAATTTTAGAATTATTAATAACAGAAGGCATTTCAACTGAAACTTTTTCTTTGTCTAAAACAATTCCAGAAATCAACTCTGTATCTTTAATACCATCTCCTTTTGATTTCTCTATTTTAATATCATTCAAATCTACTTTCCCATTATTCTGAACTTGGACAACAGCCCTAACAACAATCTCTGCAAATTTCTCTCTAAATCCTTCTGCACCTTTTCCAGTCATAGCAGTCATAGCAATCTGTTTCAAAATTTCTTCATCCTGGGATTCAATTTTCAAAGATATTTCTTTTAAAATTTCCTGAGATTTTTCAGCTGCAAGCCTGTAACCTTTTGTAATAACAGTGGGATGAATCTTTTTATCTAAAAGTTTTTCAGCATTTTCCAAAAGTTTTCCTGCAATCATAACAGCTGTAGTAGTTCCATCCCCAACTTCACTCTCTTGTGTCTTAGCAATCTCAACCATCATTTTTGCCGCAGGATGTTCAATTTGCATTTCATCTAAAATAGTAACCCCATCATTTGTAACAATAATATCATTTGTAGGAGAGACAAGCATTTTATCCATGCCTTTTGGACCAAGAGTTGTCTTAACCATTTCTGCAACCATTTTTGCAGCAAGAATGTTATTTCTCTGCGCATCTTTGCCCATAATTCTCTGTATATCTTCAGGCATTAGAACTACTGGTTTTTCTGTCATTTTATTTTTTCATAATCTTTAATTTAATTTCTTTAGGAAGATATTGTGCCAAATCATCCAAATGTTTTTGATTTGGTCCAAGTTCGCAACAAGATGACTGGCTAAGTATGAATTCTTTTCCATTACTATTTATTTCTCCATTACCAACCATGTTGTAATCTTTTCCCCTCATAAGTGGAGCCATATAACCGATTTCGTAAGGAACTTTTGCTTCTTTCAAAAGTTTTCCTAATAGGTTTTTATCAGAAGAATCATGTTCACTCATTCTAAAAAAAGGTTGTTTATTAATATAAACCTGAATAAATTTTCTTTGAAAAAGATTCTTTTTTGGTAAAATAATTTTTACTAATTCTCTCATAAAACATTCTCTTAAAAGTTATATTTAAACATTATTATAATAGAGAAAACAAATAAAATTTATAAAGAAAAGACTCCTAATAAAAATATGAAAAAAATATTGGTTTCAGATGTGATGACAAGAATGCCGATTACAATTAGTCCAGACACAAACTTATTAGAATGTGCTAAAAAAATGGTTAGAAAAAGATTAGGAAGTTTGTTAATTGTTAATAAAAGAAATTTAGTTGGATTTATTTCTAATAAAGATATTTTGTGGGCATTAATAAAAAAATCAAAGGAAGATTTATCGAAAATCAAAGCAATTGATATTTCACCCAAAAAAATAGCAGCAATAAAACCAACTTCCACAATTGAAGAAGCTATAAAAAAAATGAAAAAAGTGAAATTTTATCGATTACCTGTAATCAAAGATAATGAACTTGTAGGAATAATTTCTATGAAAGACATTTTAAATTTTTATCCAGAACTTTATCAAGAATTAAAAGAATTTGCACAAATAAGAGAAGAAACCAAAAAATTAAAGAGAATCAAAATAGCAGCAACAAGAAAAATGACAGAAGGAATTTGTGAAGAATGTGGAAACCAAGGCACTCTTTACAAAGTTGACGGAGCATTAATCTGTGAATCTTGTATGGATTCAACATAACTATGTATTTTATTTCCGAAGCATATTTAAATAAAGTTTCTATATTATTTTTATAAAAAAGTTGTTTTTATACGATTTTCTTCAGAGGCAATTTAAAAAATCGCCTCACTGCAAAGGAAGGGAAAATCGAAAAAAACCGCTTAGGTTGTTTTCAAATGCCAGAAAAAGATACTATATTTTCAAGCAAAATTAAATATGCAGGAATTTTTTTATTTAAAGATTTTTATAGATTTTGTTATGATTGGCTTACAGATGAAACAGGTTTAGACATTTCTGAAGAAGGATACACTGAAAAATTAAGTGGGGATTCAAAAGATATAGATATTAAATGGACTGGAACAAGAAAAGTTACTGATTATTTCAAATTTGAATTAAAAATTACATTTAGAATACTTGGACTAACAAATGTACAAATAAGTCAAAATAACTCAAAAATAAAAACAAATAAAGGAGGGGTTGAGATAAAAATTAAAGGAACTCTTATAAGAGATTATAAAGGAAAATTTGAAGTTAATGCTTTTCAAAAATTTTTAAGAGCTATCTACGAAAAATGGGTTATCGCTTCAAGAATAGAGGAGTTTGAAGAAAAATTGATTGGAGAGTGTGATGAATTCTTATCTCAAGCTAAATCTTATTTGGATTTAGAAGGTAAAAAGTAATTAATAAAAATAAAAAACAGAAATCTTTAAATAGAAATTACTTTTTATTTTAAGATGAAAAAAATATTCCTTTTAATATCTCTTATATTAATTTTGCCATTAATTTCAGCAATAAACCTAACAATTGAAAAACAAAGCTCAAATGAAGTATTAATTCTTGGATTAGACATGCCAACTATTTTTGATTTAAAAATAACTAATTTAGGTCCAACAGATAATTTTAAAATTTATAATCTAGTGGGGCTTGATATTAATCCGAAAACTGTTTCAATAAATAAGGGAGAAACAAAAGAAGTAAAATTAGAAGTCTCTCCAATAGGAGATTTAAATATTAGAGGATTTTATAGTTTTAACTGCCCTTTCAGAGGACAAGATGAATCTGAAATAAATCAACAATTAACATTAAACATAATAAATTTAAAAGATGCTTTTGAAATTGGCTCTGAAGAATTTGATTCTAATTCAAGTTCTCTTAATGTTTACATTCACAACAAAGTAAATTTTGATTTTAGTGAAATTAATGTAAAATTCAAATCTGCTTTTTTTGATTTTGAAGAAACTCTTCAACTCGGACCAAATGAGAAAAAAAGTTTTAATGTTCAGTTAAATAAAGAAGAATTCAAAAAATTAATGGCTGGATTTTACACTCTAAAAGCAGAAATTTTTGTTGAAGATGAAAAGGCAAATGTAGAAGGAATTATAAAATTTGTTGAAAAAAATCTTGTAACTACAACAAAAGAAGATTACGGTTTTATCATCAACACAAAAATAATAGAAAAAATAAATGAAGGAAATGTTTTAGCCACGTCAGAAACAGTATTAAAAAAAAGTATTATTTCAAGGTTATTTACAAGTTTTAGTCCTCAACCAGATATTGTCGAAAGACAAGGATTAACTGTATATTATACTTGGGAAAAAGAGATAAAACCAGGAGAAAATTTAAAGATTATTGTAAAAACCAATTGGTTATTTCCTTTGTTAATAATTTTATTTATTGTTGCGATAGTTATCTTAGCAAAACAATACTCAAAAACAAATTTGGTTTTGAAAAAAAGAGTTTCTTTTGTTAGGGCTAAAGGAGGAGAATTTGCATTAAAAGTTTCTATTCTCATACATGCTAAAAAATATGTTGAAAAAGTAAGCATAATAGATAAACTTCCTCCATTAGTAAAAATTCATGAAAGATTTGGAGGAGAAAAACCTTTAAGAATAAATGAAAAAAATAAAAGATTAGAATGGGGATTTGAAAAACTAGAAGCTGGAGAAAACAGAATGCTTTCTTATATAATTTATTCTAAAATAGGAATATTGGGAAAATTCTCATTGCCTACAACAACTGCAATATATGAAAAAGAAGGAAAAGTTCATGAAACAGAATCAAATAGGGCATTTTTCATTGTAGAACAAAAAGTAAACAAAGAAGAAGATTAATTCTGTGCAAACATTTATATAAGGATTTTTTGAGGATATTTAATATTAAAATTAGATTTTTATAATGAATCTTGAAAATATTCTTTCAAAACAAAAGATTATGAAAAGAAATCCAAATTGGAAATCTAATAAAAAACAACTTGGGAAAATAGCATTAAGTTTAATGCTTGCAGGAGCTGTTGTAACATGTTCTACATTATATATAAAAAACCGTATAAATAATCTTATTTTTCATGAAAAAACAAATAGTGAATATTCTGAACCAGCGAAAAAAGGTGAGAATATAAATTTAGAAATAGATGGCATTACAGAAAATTTTATTTTTTCTTCAGAAATTGTAAATGCAAAAGAATTAAATCAAGGAATTATTATATGGGAAAAAATAAAGAAAGATGAATATCATGGGAGAAAAGTTTCTTACCCAGAAGGACATCTTTATGTTTTCAAGGATATTAAAACAAGAGAAATAGTAGGAAAATTTGCAGTGTCAGGAGGCATTCTTGAAAATGATGTCAAATCAATAACAAAAGGAGTTTATGTTCTGAACAAATTTGAACTATGGCCAGATTACATGAGCACCAAGGGAGAAATTATTTTTCCAGGAGGACATTCAAAAAACCCCTGGGGTTATGGAAGATTTTATCATTATCCTGTTACCCAAAAAGGAAATACAATTGAAACACTTTCAGCAAAATCTTTTAAAAGATCTATTTATCCAGATAAGAAAAAAAGATATCTACATGCTGATGCATTAATTAATGAAGGAATAAATGGTAAAAAAGATTATAAAAAAAAGAAAAAAGAACTTGCGCAAACAGAGTTTCAACCGACAAGAACAATTGGTTGCGCTAAAACAAGCAGTTATGCAATAGATTTCCTTGAAGAAAGAATTAATTTGGGAATTTTTAGACTTGCATATATAGATAATATTTCTCAATAAAATTTATAAATCTCATTTCTTATTAATTAACATGTCTCAATATAAAATATCGTTTTGGTATTTTTTCTTTTAGTTGAGACTTCATTCTAATTAAATTTATGGAGTCAAAATGTATATCAATTGTGAAAACTATCTTGGTGAGGGAAGATGTTTAATAGGAGAATGTTATGTGTCAAAAATGCCATCAGACACCCCCAAAAAAACAATTAATGAACACATTAAGAATTGTATTTCAAAAAAAACTATTTCAATTCTTCTCAAAAATAATTTTGGGAAACTCGAAAAAAAGCTCAATAAGAATCTTTAAAAATACTGTGTTATTCTAAATTTTACCCTCTATAGCTTAGTGGCAGAGCGGTTGGCTGTAGCCCGACATGTCCCAGTTCGATTCTGGGTGGAGGGATTCAAAGTGGTTGAAAACCACTTATTACCATAATCGAACTTTCGATTCCGAGCGATTTCGTGGTAGAAGTATAATCCACAGAAACTTCATGCGAAGTCGCGAGTTGCGGTGGAAGGACATCAAAATGTTAACATCAATACCAATATTAGCATTAAAATTAGGAATCGGTTTTAAAGAATATGAAGAAGTTGCCGAAAATATAAAAAAAGTATCATTAATTTCTAAATTTGATAGATAAAAAATTTTAGAGAGAGCAAATAAAGAATTTCCTGATGAATTAAAAAATAAAATTAGTGATTTAGTGTATTTAATGGCTGATGATAGACAAGTTTACAAAATTGCCGAGCTTAAATATTCTGATGGACCTCCAAAAGGAGAGAATTTATTTACAACTTCTTTAGTAGATTATTTATTAAGACATAAACCTTTTAATTAAGATACTCTTACAATAAAATTAAAATAACTTTTCCTCTATAGAAATATTTAAAAACCAATTATTTCTTAAGATAGCAACGAAAAGAGGCTAACCTAAAAGGTTAAAACAAAATGGAGGAAGGTTTAAATAAAATTTCAGAAGACGACGAATTTCTGGATGATACTATTGATGATCTAGAACTCGACGAATAATATTTTTTATTTTTTTATTTCCAATATAATTCTATTATTATTTTTTTCTAATTCACTAAAACTGGAGTTTATAAAAAATTCCAATCTGTTAACATTTATTTTTGGAACCCAAACATTACCTAACATTATTTTTTTTCCATATCCAATTTCAAGTGCATCTAAATCAATTTCTTTTACAAATTCCTCATCAGCATAAATTATTACCTTAACTCTTTCAGAATCTTTAAGTCCATTATTTCTAATAGTCATATCAATATCTAAATATCTTCCATTCATAATAGCTGAAACATTTTCAAAATTAAGATCAGAATAACTTGGAGTTAAATAAAGCTCACTTATTAATTTAGGAATATCTTCTCCAATAATCTGCTCACATCTACTAATTGGATACATTATGTTATTTGAGTTTTCTGAATGAGCAAAACCAAGAGCATGCAACAATTCATGTATTGCAATATTTGGCCTCTCACACTTAGATTCTCTTATCAATAAAACACTTCCATGAAGAATAACATTAAAATTTCCTGATTGGGTTATATTTGTTGGACCGCCTTCTCCTGCAATAAATAACCCTTCTTCAATCTTACTTTTGCTCTCACAAGTCACAAAAATCTCACTTGCGTCGTGCCCTTCTCTCAGACCTACTTGGTTGGGTATGCCTTTTAGGGTATCATTATAATCTACAGAATAAAAACTCAAAACACTTATATTTGAAATTATTTGAAAGGCTCTTTCCATATCATTCTTTTTTTGTAATGGACAATCATAAATTTGATAAGAAATTTCTGAACTAGGATATCTCATATTTTGATAAAACTGCATATTTCCTGATTCATTATTTAAACTAAAATTAAAATTCCCAGATTTTGCCCCAAACTCTATTGTTTTAAATGGAATAAACCAATAAAAAATAAGTAAGGAACTAGCAAATAAAATAAAAATAAGACTAAACAAAATTTTCCACCCCATAATAATATTTTAATTTAGGCTTATATAAATTTGTTGATAAATAAAAAAAATAAAAAAAATAAAAATTTGATTTATTCAGCTTCATCTTCTGAAGATTCTTCAGCAGGCTCTTCAGTTTCCTCTGCTTTAGGAACTTCTTCAGATTCTTCGTCTTTTTCTTCTTCTGAAACTTCTTCAGAAGTTTCTTCAATTTTATCTTCGTTTTCCATTATTTTCTAAAGAAAAATTATCTTTTAAAGCTTTAGATAGTCTAATTATTCTTTAATTATCTGTTTTATAGTATCATAAATTTCAGGATACTTATCAGGATAAAGTACATCTTCATGGAAAAAATCAAAGTTTAGTTCATTACAAATTCCTTCTAAATAATAATTAGTTGCATAATCAAGATATTGGCTGGAATTTTTTACTATTCCATCCCCTGTTTCCTTCCCCATATTACAACCAATTCCTATAATATTATATGCTCTAGGTATTTCAGTCTGGGCATTATTTAATTTATTTATGAAAACACTATCTTTATTCATTTCACCACACACTACTTCAGGTCCAAATATTGCACAATAATCTCTAACCTTATCTTCTATTCCATGGTTTGGAACAGTGATTAATATTTCTTTATCCACATCATCTGCTCCGAAAATTTGAACATATCTTCTAGTAACAAGCCCTCCCATACTATGTGCAATAATTACAACCTTGTCTTTTTTTGTTCTATACTTCATAAGGTCAACTATCCCTTTCAATCTTATTGCATAAGTATCTATACTGTCTGTTTTTGATTGAATTATCTCTTCTCCTTCTCCATTTTTATAAGTATCAAAAAAATAACTTGCAGTTACAGTTATTGGGGCATTAACTTTCCCCCACAATCCTTTCTCTTCACTAATCGGGCTAATCACCATTGCCCCAGCATCTATATAATTTCCTTCCCATAATTTTTCTTTTATTTCTGCAAAAGAATCAAAACTATAATCTGCCGGAAGAGCCTTATTAAAACTATGTCCATGCAGAAATATTATAGGATAATTTTCTTTAGAACAATTCTCATCACAACACCTTTCGCATTTTCCTAAATAACAACATATTGGAAAAGGTTCTTTTAAAAATATTTCAGGAATTTGAATTTCTTGATACACTATTTCTATTTTTGCTAGATTTTCCTCACTAATATTCTCATTTAGAGAACAAAGCAAAACGCCCCGGGAATTTATGGATTCATTATATAATTTGTTAACTTCATAAGAAATATTTTCTATAATAATTCTCTTATCTAATAAATCTGTTTTTTCTTTAAATTGTTCAATTGCATAATTAAAATCAACAATTATATTATTTACTCTCCCGCATAAATAATTTGTTAAATTTATTTTTGAAATTTCTTCAAGTGTTATTCTATCTATATTAATATTTTCTATTAAATTATTATAAAGAAATATATTCTGATTTATATTTAATTTTAATTTTTCTGATTCCATACTAAAATTTAAAGTTTTGTTTGACATATAAGAAAGTTGTTCTTTAAGTTCAGAAAAATTTTGTGCTTCCCATAATTTTTTTAAAGCACTTGAAGATTTATTTAACTCCAAAAAAATATTAGACAAATTATTTGTCTGATGTAAAAAAATCTCAGTTGAAAAAGAATTGTTTATTGAATTTATATTACTAATTGATTCATTTAGTTTTCCACGCGAAGAATAAATCCCCTGCCAAACTGAAACAATTTCTTCTTTTGAATTTTCTTTAAATTTTTTTTCTTCTTCAGTAAGCTCATAATTTAGTGTTATGAGCAGTGCCCTTTTAACTTCTTTTTCCTTTGTGTAACATAATAAATTTCTTTCGCTTTTACAACTTACTTCAAATCTATTCAATATTTGGCTTCCCTGAACAAGATTTTTATTATTAAATGTATATGTTTGATATTTTGAAAAAATTGAAGGAATATTAAAAGAACCTGTTTCAATTTCCTTACCACTACTAATATCTAAAAATTCATATTTACACAATGCAGAACAAAAAGGATTCATAGTCACTGAAATTTTAAAAGTTATATCTTCAGAAGGATTATCAGTAAAAAAAATATTTTCTTTATCTGCAGAAAGTTTTACCAAGATATCATTTTTAAGGACAAAATTTACATAAAGATATGCCTGTACAGAGATTAATACTAAAACTATAACAAAACAGCATATTAAAACTACAAGGAGAAA
Organism: Candidatus Woesearchaeota archaeon; assembly: GCA_964516415.1. Lineage (GTDB taxonomy): Archaea > Nanobdellota > Nanobdellia > Pacearchaeales > GW2011-AR1 > CAZEZA01. The sequence goes on from CAZEZA010000001.1 coordinate 26,024, forward strand.
TTTATTTTTTAAAATTTTTTTAAAATTTTTTTTTGTTTTTATTGCTCCAATAATAAAGTATACAAAAAAACCTATAATAATTGCAGAAATCCATGCCAAAAAAGATGAATTAAAATCTAATAAAAATTTGAGATAATTAGAGAAAGGAGAACCATATTGAATAAATAATACTACAAATAAAAAAGACGGGAAAAAACCTAAAATAACTGATGTCACAACTTTAAAAATAAAAAAAATTCTCTTTTTATGTTTCTCCTTTTTTTCACTGCTTCCTCTTTTTTTCATAAAATAATTATTACTTATGAATTTAAATAATTGACTATTAATTCTATAAATCAGTGCGAAGAATTTATATATATTAAATAATTAAAAATTATAAGAAAAGAAGTGATTAAGTTGAAAAAAAACAAATCAAAAAAACAAGTTCTAACTGCTGTAATAATGATAATAGTTGTAATTACAGTTATTGGATGCATTATAGTAGATAATTCAACAAAGACAAAAGAAAAGATGAATATACTTGAATTTTATCATTGGTGGACATCTCCTGGAGAACAGGCTTCTATAAATGCACTTGTTAATGTTTTTGTAGATAATTATCCTAATACAACAGTTTTACCTACTCCAATAATTAGTAGAAGTTCTGGGGGTGGTGGTGATGCAATGTTCAATATTGTTAAACCAATGGTCTTCGATAGAGAAGCCCCAGATGCTTTTCAAATGCATGCAGGATATGGAGCTAAATTATATTTTG
>CAZEZA010000002.1:0-23311 GCA_964516415.1 Candidatus Woesearchaeota archaeon
CAGCTGTTTATGCTGTTCAAACAGGTGTTCAAACAGGTGTTCAAACACCAAAATTAGACCATTTTTCAATAACTGAAAGGGCAATTTTATGGGTTTTATTAAATACAGATATGAAATTGAGTTATGATGATTTAGCAGCTATGTTAGGTAAAGAGAGGTCAACAATTAGGGGGCAAATAAATAGGATAAAACAAAAAAGTGAGAACTTAATAGAAGAAGTAATTGAGAAAAATGGTAAAAAAAGAGTATTTATACCTGAAGACTTTAAAGAAAAGATGCTTAAAAAGACAAAAGTGAGAGTTAAAAATAATAAAAAAACTAAAAATTGAAAAATATATAGTAAAAAATAAGAGAAAATAGAGAGTTAATTAAAAATTTAGAAAGAAAAAATAAGATTTGCTTAGTTATTCGGTAAACCGTTTAATTAGAAAAAGCTTTTCTTTTTGGATTTATAGTTCTCTAAGTTGTAAAATAGTAGATAAAGAAACAATTTTTTTGAGATTTTCTGATATTGATAATTTAATATTTTTATTATTAATTTTCTTTTTCTCGACGGGAATTCCTTTTTTTATTAGTCTTCCAACATAATCTCTAATAGAGCTCTCAGTAAGATTAAGCCTTTGAGAAAGAGTTTTATAGTCAGAATACCCTAATTCTTCTCCTAATTGGTATATAGTAGAAAAAACTAAAAATTCTTGTTCTGTAATTCCTTTAAATTTGATCCTTATTTCTTTTTTTATACTATCTAAAGAATTAAGGACATCCAAAGCATTTTCAATAGAATTTTCTTTATTTTTAAGGATATTTTGGGTCTGTCTGTCTGTCGAAGTGTCTGTCTGTCTGTCTGTCGAAACCCCTTGATTTCTAGTGGAAATAAGTATATTTTGTGGTTTTAAAGCCTCAAAAGGCAAATTATGTGTCGAAAGATGTGTCGAAGATGTTGAAAATGTCTGTCTGTCTGTCGAAGTGTCTAATTTGGGCCTTTTATCTGAATTAAGTGTTTTTTCTTTAACAAAATTGTAAATTTCAATGATTTTTTCTCTATCTTCTATTAAACTTGATTTTAAAAAATCAAGTTCTTTCTTTAAAGAATCTATGTCTTGTTTTACTTTTTGAAAAGCCTCTTTAATTGAATCCATTTAAAGAAAAAAATAATAGAATATAAAAATTTTAAGGTATTCTAATATAATCAATAAGTTTGATTTTGTTTATATATTTTGTATGCTGCATCACTAATTTTCCATCGAGATCTCCTTAAATAAGGAACTCCTTTAGAATTTTTCTTTATTTCAATAATTAATTTTTTATTTTTTAATCCTAAAAGAATTTTTTTAATAAATTCTTCATCTCTAGCTATTTCTTTAGCAATATGAGATGTAAAAATAAGTTTAGGATTAATTAAATAAAGTAAATTAAGAATTTGCTCGGAAATCTTTTCTTTTTTTTCATTAGATATCTTCATAAAATAAGAAATAAAAAGTTTTATTTAAAAGTTTGTAATTAAAAATAAGAATTATTTTTGTTCGTCGTCTTCTTGTTTTTTAAAAGAAGGTAATTTTATATGTAAAGGAAGGTTCATCTCTTCCTCTAATGGTAAGGCTCTTAAACTAGATTTTCTTAAAATAATATTAAATAAACTTATTTTAAAATCCTCAGACATTTTTTTATCTTTCCATTGTTTTAAAATATCTTTAACTGTCTTTGATTCAATTGCAAGAATAACGCTCCCAGTAAGCTCTATTTTTGCAAAATCAGGGTCATAATTTATATCATAAGAAAATTTAACTTCAATAATTTCTTCTTTAGTCTTGAAAAAATCAGATTTGATATTTTTTATCTCAGAAACATTAATTTTTGCATTTATTTTTAAATTTTCAATTTTATCTTTAAATTTCTCTATATTTATTTTATTAAAATTAAATCCTATAAGTCTCATTTTATTTTTATTGAAAAAGTATTTTTAAATATTTATATATTAGAAAAATTAAATCAAATCTTCTTCTGAAACAATAACAAAATCCCCAATAGCAATAATTGCACTATAAGGAATTAAAAGTTCATTTGAGTTTGTTCTTTCTAAATTAAGGTTTTTTGTATAAGGTGTTGCATCTTTTACAAGAAGATTAATAAGTTCTCCAGATTTTGTTTCAAAAGTTATGTCTTTAACAAAACCCAATCTTTTACCTTCTTTAGTTACAATCATTTTTTCTAGAATTATACTAAATAAATTTTTATTATTTTGCATGCCAAATCTAAAAGAAAATAATTTATAAACTTTTCTGTGATTGAGTGGATTTAGAATAAATATTAAATTTAATTTCTAATTTTTAGGTTGTTTTTGAGTCACCCCTTAGTTTCGTATAGAAATATTTAAAAAAGAATTTTTTTAAATTTTTTTAAATTTTTTTATTATAAATATTTATATAATATAGTATATATTATATTATATTATTATAATTTTAAGAATAAATAGAAGGAAAGAATATCTTTTCAATAATAGAAAATTTTTATTATAAATATTTATATTATATAATATATTTTCAGAAGATGTAAGAGTTGGAATTTTTAATAATAATAATAATAATAATCTATTCAATTAAATAACTTTAATTAAAAAGACATTAATTTTACATTTTAATTAAGTTTCCATAGGAAATATAGGTGTTTTTCTTTTTTAGTAGTTATAATCTTTTATATAATAAAATAATTCATTATAGTTGAAGTATACAAATTAAAAATAATTTCCATAAGAAATAGACGTGGGACTTGTTTTTAAAATTAAAATTTATTTTAAATAAAATGACAATAGAAATAGATAAAATTTTTGAATCTTTTGATGAAAATAATATTTTTAAAGATAAATCTATTTTACAAACTAATTATAAACCTAAAAATATTCTTTATAGGAATTCACAAATAAAACAAATTGCATCAATACTTGCTCCTGTTTTAAGGGGTGAAAAAACAAGTAATTTATTTCTTTATGGAAAAACTGGGACAGGAAAAACACTTTCAATCCAATATGTTAAAGATGAACTTTTAAAAAGAGTTAAGAGAGATACAGGTTTTGAATTAAGAATTGAATATTTGAATTGTAAATTAAAAAAAGTTTCTGATACCGAATATAGAATTTTGGCAGAGATTATTAGAAAATTAGGAGGTACTGTTCCTACCACTGGATTACCTACTCAAGCAGTATATAATCATTTTATTAAAATTATTGATTCTAAAAAACAATTACTTGTTTTGATTCTTGATGAAATTGACCAAACTGTAAAGAAAATTTCTAATGATTTTTTGTATAATTTAATAAGACTTAATTCTGAACTTTCTAAAACCCAGATATGTATTGTTGGTATTAGTAATAATTTAACTTTTTTAGATGAAATTGATCCTAGGGTTAGGAGTTCACTTTCAGAAGAAGAAATTATTTTTCCTCCATATAATGCATTACAATTACAAGAAATTTTAAATAAAAGGGCAGAAGACGTGTTTAAGGAAAGAGTTCTTCAAGAAGGTGTTATTGCTAAATGTGCTGCTTTTGCTGCAAGAGAGCATGGGGATGCAAGAAGAGCTTTAGATTTATTAAGGATTGCAGGAGAACTAGCTGAAAGAGATGGGTCTAAAAAAATTTTACTTAAATATATAGATGAAGCTAATCATAAAATTGAAAGAGATAAAATTTTAGATATTATTAAAACAGAGCCAAAACAATTCCAATTCGTTTTATATTCTATAATTCAATTATCCGAAAAACAAAAAAATGGACCTATTTTTACTGGAGAGGTATATAATTTTTATCAAGATTTATGCATAAAAAATAAATCTGAAGTTTTAACACAAAGAAGAGTAAGTGATATAATTCAAGAGTTTGACATGCTTGGTATTATTAATGTTAAGATCATTTCAAAAGGAAGGGGTGGAAGAATGAGGGAAATAAAATTAGCAATTACAAAAAATATTCTTAAAAAAGCAAAAGAGATTATTGAAGATGCTTTAGCTTATAGTTAAAAAATGGATTCAAAAAAAATTTTGGAGTTTTGTTTAGAGAAAGGTTTATTGTTAGATAAAGAAGTTTTAGATTTGTTTAGTGAGACTGGGGATGTTGAATCTTTGAAATTAATTATAGAGAAAATTAAGAATAATACAGAGAAGAGAATTATAACTAAAAAAGTTTTTTTTGAAAATAAAAATCAAGTGAATCAATTTTTTTTGACCCTTCCTGAAGAAAATCAAAAAAAACTCGAAAAATTAAAAATCAAACTTGGATTAAGTATAGAAATCTCGCACGAACAAGAAATAGTCTATCCTTCTATTAGTGTTGAAGAAAAAAATCCCATTAAAGAAAAACAAGATTTAAAAAAAGAAAAAGGATATGGTGTAAAAATTCTTTCTAAAATACATTCTTTTGAAAAAAAACCAGATGTTGGAGATTTTATTAAATATTTTAGAAATAGATTTTCTGAAATGAAAAATATTTTACAAGAACATTCTAGGTTGGATAATTTAGTATCAATAAATAAAATTTCTGGAGACAGGCAAAGGATTTCTATAATAGGAATTGTTTCTGATAAAAGAGTTACTAAGAATAAAAATATTTTATTGGAAATAGAAGATTTGACGGGTAAAATTAGAATATTAATAAATCAAAACAAACCAGAACTTTACAAAAAAGCAGAGGAAATAGTTTTGGATTCTGTAATTGGTTTTAATGGTTCTGGAAATAGTGAAATAATTTTTGCAAATGAGGTTGTTTTTCCTGAAGCAATAATTACTGAGAAAAAGAAATCTCTTGTAGAAGAATATGTTTTGTTTTTAGGTGATTTACATTTTGGAAGCAAGTTATTTTTGGAGGAAAGTTTTTTGAAATTTATTGATTATCTTAATGGTAAAGTTCCAAATACTCCTGAAGTATGTAAAATAAAATACTTGTTTATTGTAGGTGATTTAATTACAGGTGTAGGAAATTATCCAAACCAAGAAAGAGATTTAAAAATAATAGATCTTGAAGAGCAATTCATAAAAATAGCAGAATTGCTTGGAAAAATAAGAAAAGATATTACTATAATAATTTCTCCAGGAAATCATGATGGTGTTAGACTTATGGAACCACAACCTTTTTTTGATGAAAAATATGCTTGGCCTCTTTATAATTTGGAAAATGTAATACTTACAGAAAATCCTTCTAAAGTTAATATTGGAGCAAAAAAAGATTTTTCTGGTTTTGATGTTTTAACTTATCATGGTTTTTCTTTTCCTTATTATGCAAATAATGTTTCTAAATTAATGAAAAAAAAAGCAATGAATTCTCCTGAAGAAATTATGAAATATCTTTTAAAAAATAGACATTTGGCACCAACCCATACTTCTATTCAATATTTCCCTCTTAAACAAGATGCTTTAATTATAAGAAAAGTTCCTGATATATTTGTCTCTGCTCATACACACAAAAGTGGAATTTCTTATTATAATAATATTTTAGTTGTTTCTGTATCATCTTGGGAGGGAATGACTCCTTACCAAGAAAAGTTTGGGAACATTCCTGATTATTGTAAGGTTCCTATGTTTAATTTGAAAACAAGGGAGGTTAAGATTTTGGATTTTGAGAAGAATGAGTAAAAAATTAAAAATTGGAGTTGATTTGGATGATGTTGTTTTTGATTTAGCTAATTTTATGATTGAGAATTATAAAAAGAAATTTGGAAAAGAAATTCTTTTTGATAATTTTTCTTCTTATTATTTTGAAGAAGTTTGGCATTTAAATGAACAAGAAACTTCAGAATTTATTAGAGAAATTTTAACTAAAGAATCGATTGAAAATTTGAATTTATGTGAATTTGCTAAAGAGATTATTTTAGAATTGTATAAAGAGAATAAAATATATTTTATTACTTCAAGAGTTTATAAGGATGGAACTATTGAAAGTTTGAATAAACATTTTTCAAATATGAATTTTGAATTAATATTTTCTTCTAATCCTTATATAAAAACAAAAGGGAAAACAAAAGGAGAAATTTGTAAAGAATTAGGAATTGATTTTATGATTGAAGATAGTGTAGAACATTCAGAAATTTGTGCAAAAGAAGGAATTAAAGTTTTTTTATTAAACAAACCTTGGAATAAGAATTGTATTGATCATGAAAACATAATTAGGGTTAAAAGTTGGAATGAAATTTTAGATAAATTAAAATGAACACTCAAATATATTTTAAAAATTTAAAGCAAGAAGTTGATGAAGTTTATTCTGTGATGAATGAAGCAAGAAATAAGGGTTATGATCCTGTCAATAAAGTTGAGATTCCTCTTGCTATGAGCATGGCTGAAAAAGTTGTAGGATTAATATCTGCAATTTACCCTCAAATGATTGATTCTGGGATTGATAAAAGAATTCTTGAACTTGAAAAAGAATATGGAAAATTAGATACTACTGTTGTGTTTAAGATTGGAGAAGAAGTCGCAAAGCAAAAATTTTGTAAGTTTGAGAGTTTATTGCAGGCTGTTGAAGCAGGTGTGAGAATTGGTTTTGCTTATGCTACATTAGCTGTTGTTTCTTCCCCTATTGAGGGATTTACAGGATTAAGGTTAGGTAAGACAAGAGAGGGGAAAGATTATTTTATTGCTAATTTTTCTGGACCAATTAGAAGTGCAGGGACTACTGCTAGTTGTATTGTTTTGATGTTAATTGATTATTTAAGAGAAATGTTTGGATATGCTAAATATGATCCAACTGAGGAGGAAATAAAAAGAGTTTGGGTTGAGTTGGAACATTTTCATGATAGAATCACTAATTTACAATATATGCCTACTGAAGAAGAAGCTTTATTTCTTGCAAGATATATGCCCATTCAAGTTGCAGGAGACCCCTCTGAAAAATTAGAAGTTCCTAATTATAAAAATTTAGAAAGAGTGAATACTAATTTTCTTAGAAGTGGTTTTTGTTTAGTTATGGCAGAAGGTTTGGCGCAAAAGGCAAAAAAAGGTTTTAGGTTGTTAAATTTAGCAAAAAAGAATGGAATTAAATCAACTGGTTTTGATTGGTTAGAAGATTATATTAAATTACATGAAAAGAGAGATGTGGGAGAAACAGATGCTTCTCCAACTTATATAAAAGATTTAGTTGCTGGTCGTCCAGTATTTGGGCATCCTTCAAGATCGGGAGGTTTTAGATTTAGATATGGTAGGGGGAGAGTTTCTGGTTTTAGTGCAGTATCTGTGCATCCTGCAACAATGGCTATTACAGATGGTTTTATTGCTACAGGAACTCAATTAAAAATAGAAAAACCAACTAAAGGTTGCGTAACTACAGTATGTGATTCTATTGAGGGTCCAATAATTAAATTATTTAATGGAAGTGTAAAAAAACTTAATGATTATGAGGAAGCGAAAAAACTTTATCCAGATGTTGAAGAAATAATTTATTTAGGAGATATTTTATTTCCATTTAGTGATTTAGCTAATAGGAATTCTAATTTAATTAAACCAGGTTATGTTGAAGAGTGGTGGAATTTAGAATTGAAAGAAAAGGGTAGAGAAATGGCACCACAGGCGTACCCTGAAAAATCTCCTATAGAGATTTTTACTAAGGGCAAAAATTATTTTGATGTTAATTTTGAAGAAGCTATTAAGTTAAGTGAAAAATATAAAATTCCTTTGCATCCTAAATTTATTTTTTATTGGACGGAAATTTCTAAAGAAGAATTTCTGGGTTTGATTGATTGGGTAGAACATTCAAGAATAGATAAGAAAATTATTTTTCCATATAATAATGTTGAACAAGAAAAGTTTAAATTAGGAAAAAGAGCATTGGAATTATTAGGTCTTGAACATGATGTTACAATTGAGAATGTTGTTTTAACTGAAGAAAATAGTAGGGCTTTACTTGTTAATTTAGGTCTTGATTTTGATTTAGAGAAGAGGTTTTTGAAAAAAGATATTGAAAAAATCAGGGAAAAATTAGATGAAAATTTAAGTGTTCTTGATTTAATTAATTCTATTTCTGATTTTAAAATTAAAGATAAGGCTGGAGATTTTATTGGAACAAGAATGGGGCGGCCAGAAAAAGCAAAGCTCAGAAAATTAACTGGAAGTCCGAATGTTTTATTTCCTGTTGGGAAAGAAGGAGGGAGGCTTAGAAGTGTGCAGGCGGCATGTGAGCGAGGTACTGTGAAGAGTTCTTTTCCAATTTATTATTGTATGAAATGTGAAAAAGAAACTATTTATTCTATTTGTGAAGATTGTGGTGGAAAATGTCGGAAGAAATATTATTGTCCTGAATGTAAGGAAAAGTCTTTTGAAATTTGTAAAGAGCATGAAAGAATACAATCTTTTTCTTATCAAGAATTAGATATAAATCATTATTTTGAAAAAGCAAGAGAGAAAATAGGTCTTGCAAAGTATGAAATCCCTCTTTTGATTAAAGGGGTTAGAGGAACATTTTCACAAGGACATGTTGTGGAGAATCTTTCTAAAGGAATTTTAAGAGCTTTATATGATTTGCAAGTAAATAAAGATGGAACTATTAGGTTTGATGCAACAGAATTACCTTTAGTTTCCTTTAAACCAAAAGAAATTTTTGTAAATATTGAAAAATTAAAAGAATTGGGATATAGTAAAGATATATTTGGAAAAGAACTTGTCAATGAAAACCAAATATTAGAATTAATGCCTCATGATATTCTTCTTCCTAGTTCTTCAGAAACACTTGATGAAAGAGCTGATGATATTTTTATTAATGTTTGTAATTTTATTGATGATTTGCTTGTGAAATTTTATGGATTAAAATCTTTTTACAATGTTAAAAAAAGAGAAGACTTAATTGGAAAATTAGGGGTTTGCATGGCTCCTCATAATTGTGCAGGAGTTATTTGTAGGTTTATTGGATTTTCAAATTCTTTGGGATTATTTGCTAGTCCTTATATGCATGCAGCAGTTAGAAGAGATTGTGATGGTGATGAGTTTGCTGTTATGCTTTTAGGAGATGTTTTATTGAATTTTTCAAGAGAATTTTTGCCTAGTCATAGAGGGGGAACTCAAGATGCTCCTTTAGTTTTAAATGCAAAGATTGATGCAGGAGAAGTTGATGATCAAATTTTGGATTTTGAATTTGTTAATGAATATCCTATTGAACTTTATAGGCTTGCTGAAAAAAGAGAACATTCTTCTAATGTTAAAATAAATAATGTTAAATTAATTTTAAAAAAAGGTGAGAACCCTTTTACTAAGATAGGTTTTACTCATAATACTTCTAATTTTAATGAAGGGGTTGTTTGTTCATCATATAAATTGCTTGCAACAATGCAGGAAAAGGTTCAGCATCAAATGGAACTTGTTGAAAAGATTAGAGCTGCTGATACTTCTGATACTGCTCGATTAATTATTGAAAGACATTTTATTAAAGATATGAAAGGTAATTTGAGGAGATTTTCTCAACAAACATTTAGATGTGTGGCGTGCAATGAAATTATGAGGCGACCTCCTTTAACAGGGGTATGTTGTAAATGTGGCGGGAAAATAATTTTTACAATTAATGAAGGAGGAATAAAAAAATATCTTGAACCCGCCTTAGATTTGGCTAATAAATATGATCTTTCTCCTTATATAAAACAGAGTCTTGAACTTACAAAAAGATATATAGACAGTATTTTTGGGAAGGAGTTGGAGAAACAGGAAAAGTTGGAAGGGTGGTTTTAATTATATTAAATACAAAATTATCGTCGGCAAAAGCAAACAGCCCATCATATGTGTTCTTCTAACTTTTAAAGATATACAATAAATTCCTGTAAAAGTTGAAGCTGTTAAAATTGCTAAACCAGAAAAACCTGATGTAAGAAAAACAATTACTATCAAAATTAGAAGTGTAAGAACTGATGCAATTGTGTAATTAAATGTTCCAATTTTTTTTGCAAATATTTTTGAGAGGAAGATTGTCAAGAAAAATGCGATTATACCAGAAATGAAAACAATTATTAAAATTAATATTAATAATCGAAGAGAGATTGTTCCAATTATTTCTTGAATTGCAACAGCTGCTCCTGTTCGTGTTTTTGAAATTACATAAAGCGAAATAAATGAGAAACCCATAACTAAAGTGTTTGTTGCTCCCAATAAAAAAAGAAATCCTTTTTTATCTGTTTTTGAAATTGTGTTTCCTATAATTGCTGCTTGACCACTTCCTAATCCAGGAAGAAAACTACATAATGGAGAAGCAATTATTGCTCCGAGCAAAGGTTTTATCATTTTTATTTTTGGTTTTATAATTTCTTGTTTTGGAATTTGTGTTTTGTTTTTTATACTTAGAATTAACATAGAACCCCCAAATAAACCAGTGAGTAAAGGTAAGAGGGGTTGATTAACTGAGGGTAAATTTAAAACACATAACCCTAAAAAACCTGAGAGCAAGAAAACAAAGAGGGCAATAAATTTCTTTTTTTCTGTTGATATTAAAAAAAATGAAGTTAGAATAAGTAACCCTGGAATTAACTTAGGTATGAAATTATGGATTTTTGAAATTATTAAAATAGAAGGAAAAGAAATCAAGATTAAAACAAAAACTGCGGCAAGACTTCCATAGCAAGTTAAAATTATTGCCTGATAACCTTGCCCTTTTTTCAATAATTCATGTCCTGGTAAAATTGAGAGTTCTGTATCTGTATCTGGGCAACCCAAAAAGATAGAGGGAATAAAATCAACAAAACTATGAGTAATTGCCATAGAAGCAATAAAAACTATAAAATAAATAGAGTTTATTGAACTAAGTAAAGAAGCAGATAAGGAAACAAGAAAGATTCCAATTAAATTTATGTGGATTCCTGGGATTAAACCTGTGATACTCCCAGCGAAAATACCTATGAGGAGGCTGAGTAAAATTTGGATTAACATTTGATTAAATACTTTTATAAATTACATATTTATTATTTTTATATTATGGATATTAAAAAAAGATTGGAATTGATTACACGGAACCTTCAAGAAGTGATTGGAGAGGATGAATTAAAAGACTTGTTGAAATCTAAGAAAGAGATTAGTGTTTATTGGGGAACAATGCCGACGGGGAGTATTTCTATTGCCTATTTTTTTCCTATGTTAAAGATAGCGGATTTTTTGAAAGCAGGATTAAAAGTTAAAATTTTAATTGCAGATTTGCATGCAGCATTAGATAGTGTGCCTTGGATTGAATTAGAAAAAAGATATGATTATTACAAAAGAGCGATTATAACTATTTTAAAAACAATTGGTGTCGACATAAAAAAACTTGAGTTTGTTAAGGGTAGTGAAATGCAACTTAAACCAGAGTATATGTATGATGTTTTGCAATTGTCTAGTCTATCCTCAATTAATGAGGCTACTAAGGCGGCTTCAGAAGCAGTAAAAAGTGCGAAAGTTGGGAAAATTAAAGTTTCTGGATTGATTTATCCCTTAATGCAAGCATTAGATGAACAATATCTTAAAGCAGATATTCAATTTGCTGGTGTTGACCAACGAAAAATTATGGTTTATGCTAGAGAGTTTTTGCCAAAAATTGGATACAAAGCAAGAATTGAATTAATGAATCCTATGATTCGAGGATTGGTCGGAGAGCAGATGAGTTCAAGTATTGAAGCGACTAAAATTGATTTGCTTAGTGATGAGAATACAGTTGTGAGAAAAATAAATAATGCTGATTGTATTGCAGGAAATCCAGACAATGGCATAATGGCTTTGTTGAAATACATGGTTTTTGTTTTGAAAAATGAAAAAAATGAAAAGTTTATTATTAAAAGAGATAAAAAATATGGTGGAGATTTAGAATATAGTTCTTACAAAGAAGTTGAAAGGGATTTTGTTAAAAAGAAATTGCATCCCTTGGATTTAAAGAATGCAGTTGCTCAGGAAATTAATCTTCTTTTGAGAAATTTTAGAAGAGATAAAAAACTTCATGAGTTATATAATAAAGCTTATTAAATAATCTTATCTTGTCTTAAATTCTATTGTATCTAAATCTTTAACTTTATGTTTTAATCCAACAATTTGTCCAGGAAATTTACTTGAGGGCCCCCAAATTCTTATTTGCTTTATTTTTTTAAAAAATCCTTTTAGTATTTTTTCTGAAACATTTTTTACTGTTGAACCTGGTTCGAGAATCATAGGATTTTTTTTGAGAGGTTCTTTTCCTGGTTCTTTTGTATAAATTCTTAGTTTATTAAAACTTTGAAATATTTTATTCTTTAATTCTTCAATTCCTTCTTTTGTTTTGCAAGAAACTAAAATAAAATTATATTTTTTTGATTGAAGTCTAGCATTAAATTTTCTTTTTTCTTGTTCGTCTAATAAATCTAATTTATTAAAAACAATTATTTTTTTGCCCTTTGTTTTTAAATTACCTTCAATTTCTTTTAATTCTTCTAGATTATTTATTAAAACTAAAACAGTATCTGCTGTATAAACAATTCCTTTGTCAAAAAATTCAGAGTCTATTGCAGGAATTTCAATTAGTTGAATGCTTGTTGTTGCATAGTTCATCATCCCTATTTGTGGTTTTGTAGTTGCAAATTTGTTTTGAGAAATGTTAGGTTGGGCATTTGTTAAAATTTTTAATAAAGAAGATTTTCCAGAATTTGTTTTTCCAATTATTATTGCTTGCATGTCTTCTTTTTTAATTCCAATTCTAGAAGACTTTCCTTGTTTTTTTGATTTACTTAATTGCTCTTGAAATTTTTTTAAACGAGTTTTTAATTGGGCCCTTAAATTTTCTGCTCCTTTATGAGATGGAGCAAAAGAAATCATTTGTTTCAATTTCTCAATTTTTTCTTCTATTGTTTGTGCAGAGATATATTCTTTTTCTGCTGCAAGATATTCTGGATGTGCATTTATTGGCATTTTATTTTAAATCTTTTAAGTTTTAAAAACGTAATGCAAAATTTGGAAATGTTTATAAAAGTAATTTCTTTAATTAAATGATGGAACAAACAAAACCAGCTCCAAAAAAGAAAAAAATAAATTGGGTGATATGGCTATTAGTTCTTGCTGCTATTGCAGTTGGAATTTGGTATTTCTTTTTTAAGTAGTTTTTAATCATTATATTTATATATCTTTAAAGATTTTCATATTTATGAAACCCCTATTTCAAAAAAAAGTTTTGAGTAATGGAATGACAATTCTTTTTGAGAAAAGAGCTCTTCCTGTTGTAAGTGTTGCATTTGCTGTAAGAAATGGAGGAATTAATGAATCGCAAAATGAAAAAGGAATTTCTCATTTTATTGAACACATGCTTTACAAAGGAACTCCTACAAGAAATTCAAAGAAGATAGCAGAAGAAATAGAATGGAATGGAGGGGAAATGAATGGTTTTACTTCAGAAGAAATTGTTGCTTATTGGTGTAAAATGCCTTCTAAGAAATTGAATGTTGCCTTGGATGTTTTAAGTGATATGGTTAAGAATCCTTTGTTTGATGCAAAAGAATTAGAAAAAGAAAGAAAAGTTATTTTTGAAGAAATTAAAATGTATCATGATAATCCTAGGCTGCATGTTTTTGATGAAATTCAGAAATCTCTTTATACTGGAACTATGAAGATGAATCTTGCTGGAACTTTTGAGACAATGAAATCTGTTGATAGAGAAAAAATGAAAAATAAGTTTGAGGAAATTTATCAGCCAAATAATATGATTTTGTGTGTTGTTGGAAATGCTAATTTTGATGAAATTGTCAAGTTTGCCGAGGAAAATTTTGGAAATAAAAAAGGGAAAATTATTGAGCAAAAATTTAATTTGAGGAATGAAGTTAAAATTGAGGAGAGGAAAGGAATTGACCAGGCGAATTTAGTTTTTGCTTATCACGTAGCTTTGGCAAAGGATAAAAAGAGTTATGTTGCAAAGGTTTTGAGTTGTTTGATGGCAGAAGGAATGTCTTCAAGATTATTCAGCGAGATAAGGGAAAAAAGAAATTTGGCCTATGCTGTTAAAGGGGACTCAAATATCAATAAGAGATTTGCCTATAATTTTATTTATGTTGGAACAATGAAAGAAAATGTTGAGAAAGTTAAAAAATTAATTTTAAAAGAATTTGAAAAAGTTTCAAAAGAATTGGGGGAAGAAGAATTAAAGCAGGTTAAAGAACAATTAATAGGAAACTATCAAATTTCAATGGAAGATTCTCAGACACAGATGCTTAATTTGCTTTTGCATGAAATTAATGGAGGTGCTAAAGAATTTTATGATTTTGAAAAAAATATTTCTGGTGTTAAATTAAAAGATGTTAAGGATTTAGCGAAGATAAAAAAATATAGTTTTTTTGCTTTAGTGCCAGAGTGATTAATCTTAAAAACTTCTCTTCTTAACTTTTTTTATGTATATTATAAAAGTTCCAGGAATTAATGGATTAGGAAAAACAAAAGGATGCGAAAATGCAGGAAATGCTATTTTAGAATCTTTGAGAGAAATTCATAGCAATGAGCAAGGAATTCCCCTGGATATAAATCTACTTGATTTAGAAGAAATTCATTTAGATAATTCTAATTTGGAATTAACTAATGATTTAATTTATAAAAATTCTTTTGAGGCGTTTGAGACAAAACCTAAGACTATTTTTCTTGGAGGGGATCATTCTATTAGTTATTCAATAACAAGGGCTTTTTTGGATTCCTGTCAAAATTCTGGGGGGGTTTCGCAAGCTCACCCTGATTTGTCCAAGCTTGGCCAAATCAAAGAACCATGTCTTATTGTTTTTGATGCACATGCAGATTGTATGACTCCTATGAAGGAGCCTACTCACGAAGAATGGTTAAGAAAATTAATTGAAGATGGTTTTCCTGCAGAAAATATCCTTTTAGTTGGTGTTAGGAATTTGTGGAAAGATGAAACTGTTTTTTTGAAAAAATATAATATTAGAATTATTACTATGAATCAACTTTTAGGAGATTTACAAGATACTTGTGATGCTATTATGGAATTTTCAAACGGAAAAGAATTATATGTTTCTATTGATATAGATGTTATTGATCCTGCATTTGCTCCTGCTACAGGCTATCCTGAACCAGGGGGTTTGACAAGCAGACAATTTCTTTATTTAATTCAGAGAATAAATAAAATTAAAAATTTAAGGGGAATAGATATTGTAGAAATTAATTCAGAGAAAGATAAAAATAATTTAACAGTTAAGTTAGGTGCGAAGATTTTGGGTGGGTTAGTTTAAAAAATAAAATATTCTATTTTTGAAAAATATAATTAAGAAAGATTTTATAGTTTTATATAATTTTTGCATTTTAAAATATATTTTTATTTATCTATTTTTTTAAAAGGGCTAAATTGTTTTTGTTATTTTGATGGATAAAGAAGAAATAAAAGGTTTAATCTCTGGATTTAGCAATATGTATAATGCCTTTTATAGTAATCCCCGTTCAGAAAGAAATAATTACCATCATTGGCCACAAGGTTTCAGCGGAGAAAAAAGAAAGATAGCCAAAAAGATTTATGATTCTCTTCAAAAAATGACTGCTGTTAACTCGGGGCTTACTTTTAGAATCACGCCTGATTTAGAAGAAAAAATTTTAAAAAATGTTCTTGTTAATATTCGTTCTCAATAATTTCTTTTATAATATCTGCCTTTTTTCCAAGTACATTCTTTAATTCTTCTTCTGAGGCATTAACAATTTTTTTTATTGTTCCAAATTTTTCTAAAAGTTTTTTTGCTGTTTTTGGACCTATTCCAGGGAAACCTTCTAAAATAAATTGTAGTTGTTCTTTTTTATTTAATGATTTTTTCTTTATATTTAAGGGAGGTTCTTTTGTTTTCTTTTTTGAAAGAATTGAAATAAACTTTGCTGTATCTTCATAATTTTTTGCAAATATTATTGGGATTTTATGTCTAAGTAATATTGAAAGCAAAAAACCTCTTATAGAATTAGCATTCATTCCTGAAGGATTGTCATCGCTGTAAAGTTCTTGTTCATCAATTCCTTCAATAACTAAAAGTTTATTTTCATATTGTTGGAGTTCTTCTAACTGATTGAGAAGCCTCCCATTTATCATAGAGCAAATAAAATCAGAAACAGTTTTTCTTTCTATTACAATATCTTTAATAAGATAATCTGCAACTTTTAGTTCTTTGAATTCAATTTCAAATCCAAGCTTTTTTAGATGTGATGGAACAAGACAATTTTTCTCCCTATAATCTATAATTATTTTTTCTTTATGTTGGTCTTTTTTTATTTTAGAAATTTTTGTTGAGAAAATATTGTGTATTGGTTTTGTGTTAATTATTTTCATTTTAACTTTCTTTGAATATCAAATTTAATTCCATTAATTAAATCTTTTTTTATATTTTCGATAGCTGTTTTCATTTTCTTTTGTCTGCTTATTGCAGCATAATAAAATGCTTCATCTCTTGTTTTTTTTGTTATTAATATGATGAGTTTTCCTTTCATTAATCTTGCAGTTCTTCCTGTTCTTTGAATAGTTCTTATTGCTGAAGGAATAGGTTCATAAAATATAACCGCATTTACTTCAGGGATATCAAGACCTTCTTCTGCAATACAAGTTGCACATAAAATATTTATTTCCCCTGAAGAAAATTCTTCAATTATTTTTTTTTGTTGTTTTTGATTTAATCCTGTATCTTTCTTTTTTGCCTGTCCAACAAAAACTTTGGATTTTATACCTTCAATTTCATTAATTTTTTTTGAAAGGATTGTCGCAGTCTCTCTGAATTGTGTAAATACAATGATTTTTATTTTTTCATTTTTTATTTTTTCTTGTTCCACAATCTCTATAAGTTTGCTAACTTTTGGATGTTCAATATTTTTTATTAAAAGTTCATTTGATTTCATAAAAACAAAATTGAATTCTGGTTTGGCTATAAGTTTTACAACTCCCTTGCTTTGTTTTTTGGCTGCTTGATCAAATAAATTTTTTAAATATTTATTAAAACTTAATAGTGTTTGTGTTTCCAGAAGTTCTAAGGCATGTTGAATTTTTATTGCTTGTGCACACGCACTTGCTCCAAACATATAATTGAAATTTTTACTTCCTCTTGATAATATTGTAGATATCCTTTTTTGAAGATTGATAAGCCCTATTTTTGAAGGATATTCCCAAAGAATTTTTCTGGATTTTAATTCTTCAACATATTCTTTAAATATTTTTAAAAAAATATGCCTCATTTCTTCAAATTCTGCTGGAAAATCTATCATCACTTTTTCAAATTTTAATTCCTGAAGATATTTTTTTACATCTTCGCTTTCTCTTGTTCTTAATTCAACTTCTTTTATAAAAAGATTTCTACAGATTTCTTTAATTTTTGATGTTTCACTTCCTGGAGAAGCTGTTAAGCCAAGAATTCTAGGGTGTTGAGATTGTTGTTGGTATTTTTGGGCAACATAATTGTAATCATAATTTTTTATGCATCTATGGGCTTCATCTTCAATAAGCAAACAAACTTCTTGTAAATTATAAAGATTGTTTCTTAAATCATTTGCAATACATTGGGGCGTTGAAAAAATTATGTCTGCTGTCTGCCAGATTTTTTTTCTTTGTTTTGCTTTAACCTTGCCAGTAAATAATTCCATTTCACCAAATAATTCTGGAAGATGTTTTTTAAAAAAAATTAAGTGTTGCTCTGCTAAAGGTTTTGTCGGGGCAAGAAAAATAATTTTCTCTCCTGGAAACTCCTCCATCCTTTTTATAGCGAGCATTAATGCAATAAGTGTTTTTCCTAATCCTGTTGGTAGCACAACTAAACAATTTTTATTTATACAAGTTTCAAAAATTTTTTGTTGATATTCTCTTGGAGTAATTCTCTCTAAAAATTCCATGTTAATTATAAAAATTTAAAATTAATAAAATATTTTTTATATTGTAAATAGAGCATAAAATAATCCTATTAAAGTTATTGAAGCTAAAAAACTCCATAACACTACATTCCCAAAAAATATTTTGTTTCCATCTAAATCAGATAGAGGAATCATATTAAAAAAAGCATAAAAAATACTTAACCTTGCAAAATCAGGAAAACCAACAAGATAAGCAATAACAGCAAAAATTAAATTTGCTATGATTCCTGTTGCTGCTATGATTCCTAATTGGTGTTCTGTTATTTCTGAAAAAGAATAAAGTCCATGTCTTTTTGCTGCCTTGTAAATTTTAGGCTTTATATTGAAAATAAGAGAGGCCATCCAAGCAAAATTATGAATCGGAAAAAATAAAATTTTTGAAATAATTGGAAAAAATGCTCCTGCTGGAAATGGTTTTTTGAAATGTTGCTTGGTTTTAAAACCATATTTATTAATTTCCCATAATTTTATTTCTATTTCTGAATCAAAATAAAAAGCAATAATTTTTTTGGTAATTATGTTTATTGTAATAACTAAAAATACCCCTAGCAATGTATAAAGAAAAATTTCCATGGTTTCTATTAAACTAATTGAAAAACTAAGGATAAGAATTACTATTATTATAATAAGAATTTCTTTTTTGTTTAACATGTTTGATTAATTGAAGGATTTTTTATAAACTTTATTATACAAGAATTTCTATAATTTTCTAATATTTGAATAGTCTAATGACGAAATCTTTATAAATAAGTTTAGTATTCTTTACTCATATCAAAATGAGGATTAAAAAAATAACTGAAGTTATAGGAACAAAGGTTTATACTGATTCTGGAGATTATTTTGGAGAGGTAGAAGAAGCTAATTTATCTGAAAATAAAATTGATGGATGGAGAATAAAAGTTGGAGGAAGTATTATGTCTTTGATTGGAGGGGCTAAAGGAGTTATAATTCCTCATCAGTTTGTAAGAGCTATTAGTGATATTTTTATAATAAATAATTCTGCTTTGCCAAGTCCAAATTCTGATATTGAAGAAATTCCAGAAGATTTGATATAAATGATAATATTTAAATAGTATTTTTTGTTAAATATAGATTATGGTTGCAGAGACAATTTTTCAACATTTTATTTTTCAGGAATTCATTCTTCCTTTTTTATTAGTTTTTACTATTATATTTGCTGTTCTTGAGAAAACAAAACTTTTAGGAGATGATAAGAAAAAACTTGATGCTATTGTAGCTTTTGTTGTTGGTTTGGTTTTTGTCACAGCTGTTTTTCCTAAAACAGTTATTAGTAATTTAATTTTATTTTTAACAGTAGCAATTCTTGTGGTTTTTGTAATTTTATTGGTTTGGGGTTTTATTTACGGAAATGCTGAAGGGGGTTTTACACTTGAACCTTGGATGAAATGGACTTTGGGAGGTTTAGCAGCTTTTGGACTTCTTTTTGTATTAATTTGGGCAATTGGTTCACAAACTGGAATGTTAGATTGGATAGCAAATAGAAATTGGAGCAGTCCTTTTTTTACAAATCTTTTATTTGTTATTGTAATTGCAGTTGCTTTAGCTTTAGTTTTAGCAAAAACAAAATCTAGTGGCGGGAAATAATTACGAAACATATTTAAATAAGTTTTCTCATTTTACTTTATGTTAAGAGGTTTGATTTCATTAGCTTGGTATGGGGGAGCAATTGGTGACATGCTTAGTTCTTGGGAACAAGCTGGATTTTTTAGTTATCTTCTTCCATTCTTAATAATCTTTGCTTTGGTTTTTGGTGTTTTAACTCAAATAAAACTTTTCAAAGAAAATAAAGTAATCAATCCAATTATTGCTTTAGCAGTAGCGTTAATTTCCATATCTCTTCCTATTGTTCCTCAATTTTTTTCTGCAATTTTTCCAATGTTGGGAATTGCTTTAGCAGTTATTTTAGTTATCTTAATTTTAATAGGACTATTCGTAGACCCAAATAGTAAAGGAATTATGTATGCTTTACTAGGGGTTGGTGCAGTTATTGCAATAATTGTTTTGGTGCAAACAGCAGGAGCTCTTGGTTGGACTTCTTTTTATTGGTGGCAAGAAAATTGGCCTATGATTGTAGGAGTTGTTTTTATTTTAGCAGTTGTGGGGATTATTGTTGGAGTATCATCAAGGAATAAAGGACAGGGCGGGGTGACTCCTAAACAATATAATCCTTTTTGGGGCAAATAGTAATTTTATTTCTTTTTAGAACTCTTTTTTTTTGAAGTATTTTTTTGAGTTACATTAGATTTTTGTCCCCTTACTGCTTGGTTAACTACTTTTCCAAATGAATCCTGCATCATTGACATTTCTTTTTTTATGTTCTCTATATTTTTTCCATAAGAACCTATTTTTTCGAGTATGGCAATTTGCAATTTATCAATTGTTGTTTCTATTCTTTTGAGTCTGTCGGAGGTATTTTCTATTTTTGTTTCTGCAAGAGTTTTGAATTCATTTATACTTTCTACTTGTTTTTGAATTTTTTTTATTTTTTCAGAAAAGACTTGTTCAGAAATTTCAATTATTGTATTACTATCAAATCCTGTTTGTGCAGGATAACCATAATTATCTTGAGTGTAAGCTTCTTGTGGTTGATCATATTCTTGTGTTTGAGGAGCATATGTTTCTTGATTTGTTCTCGGCAATTCAGGCATTTCTTGAGCTTGTGGAATATAATCTCCTTGGTTTTGTTGATTTGGAATAGGAGATTGTTCTGGCATCATTTCTTCTCCAGAAACAGCATTTTTTATTTGAGATTGATTAAGAGCATCATTTATTTCTCTAGGAGAAACTCCTTGCTCCTGTAATCTACTTACAATTTCTTCATCAGGTATTCTCTGATTTTTCATTTGCATTATTTGTTCTAAAACGCCCATATATCTTTTACCTCTTATTTTATTATTTGTTTTAATTCTTTTTTAATTTTTCTAATCTTTCTTATTTATCAATTTTAATGGCTGAAACATTTTTGCCTGTTTTGATAAAATTTCTAGGTCTTCTTTTCTGGCGAATTTTGAAAATTCACTTGAAGCTGTTTCTAAAAAAGATATTGTTCTTTCCATATTTTGTTTGATTATATTAATGTCTTTTTTTATTTCCAGAATTTTTTGATTGGTTTCTTCTTTGGTTTCTATAAGATTTTGTCCTATTAAGAGAAGTCGGTCTTTTAGAATTCTTTGTTTTTCTTCCAAATCTTTTAATTTAGAATTTGTTTCTCCAGCATATTGTTCTGCATAATTTATTTGTTCTTCAACCATATAAAATTAATATTAATGCAGTTTAAATTTGTTGTGATTATATACAAAATAATTTAAACCAATTCTGCTTTTTATTTTTTAGAGGATTAAAATGCAATTTAAAGCAAATATAAAATTTCCATTAAATCACATTTTCTTTTTTAATTGGGGGTTTGAAGAAAATGCAATTTAAAGAAGGAACTAAGTTATATTCTTATGAGGTTGAAAGAGAAGGGGGGGAAGATATAATTTATATTAATTATTTAGGGGCTCCTTATGTTCCTAGTCTTTCTGATTTTCCAGAAATTATGGAGAGGACTATTGATGCTTTAATAGAAAATCCAAATGTTTCTAGAATTGTTTTTGTTCAGCAGAAAAATTATAATTATGATTTTAATGAAACTTCTTTACTTTTAGAAATAGCCCAGCTTTATGTTTATTTTGTCAGGCAAGAAAGAATTTTATCTCAAGAAAAACTTATTACCAATCGCGAACAATTTTTTTCTCAAAGATATAATGATATTTTTTCTTTTCTTTATTTATTAAAACAAGACCCGATTGCAGCTTATAGTGAATTAAAAAAAATTATTATCGAAGCCAAAATTTTTTTAGGGAAAGTAGATATACAAAACAAAACAGATCAAACAAATTATGTAAATTTTTTAGAGAGAATTTTTAAATTATTTGAGAAAACAAAATTAATTCAGTCAAGTTTGCCTTATCTTGAAAATTATCAGAAGGGAGATAGAGAAATTTATCACAGAATTTTTAAACCAGATACAATCCCTAATTTTACTTTTACACGACTTGTTTCAGATTTGCCAGAAGATGCTGAAATTGTTGACCAGTATGAGATTTCAAATAAAGATTATGATGTGTCTTTTGTAACTATTTTGAAAAAGAAAGATGAAGCAAAATTAATTTATCATTTAAATCCTCCTGAAAATTCTTTGACTGAAGATTACAATATGCTTTTGAATTTGGCAAGAGGTGTTTTGATTGAACATCAGCCTAAAGCAGAAGAATTTACAGATACTGAAAGAGTTAGGCAGGTTTTTTTTAATATTTCTAAGGATTTATTGCAGGACTTGGCACAGACTAAAAGGTTGAAATTGAATTATGCTGACTTGAATAAATTGGCTACAATTCTTGTAAGACATACAATTGGTTTTGGGCTTATTGAGGTTTTGCTTCAAGATAAAAAATTACAAGATATTGTTTTAAATGCTCCAATTTCTTTGACTAATATTTTTGTAAGACATCAAAATTATGATGAGTGTTCTACAAATATTCTTCCTAGTCAAGAGGATGTTAATTCCTGGGCTGCTAAATTTAGAATGATTTCTGGAAGACCTTTAGATGAAGCAAACCCTATATTAGATACTCAATTAGAGATTGGAAAAATTAGAGCAAGAATTGCAATAATTCAGCGACCTTTATCTCCTGATGGTTTGGCTTATGCTATTAGAAGACATAGGGAATCTCCTTGGACTTTACCTCTTTTTATAAAATATAAAATGATAAATCCCTTTGCTGCTGGCTTGCTTAGTTTTTTAATTGATGGTTCTCGGACCATTTTAGTTGCAGGAACTAGAAGTTCTGGTAAAACTTCCTTGCTTGGAAGTTTGATGCTTGAAATTATCCCAAAATTTAGAATTATTACTATTGAAGATTCTTTGGAACTTCCAGTAGATGCTTTGCGAAAACTTAATTATGATATTTTAAGAATGAAAGTTCGTTCTGCTTTATTAAAGACAACTGCAGAAGTTTCAGCAGATGATGGAATAAGAACTAGTTTGAGGTTAGGAGATAGTTGTTTGATTATTGGTGAAGTTAGAAGTGTTGAGGCAAAGGCTTTGTATGAAGCAATGAGAGTAGGGGCTTTGGCGAATGTTGTTGCAGGAACAATTCATGGTGCTTCTCCTTACGGGGTATTTGACAGAGTTGTAAATGACTTGGGCGTTCCTGCTACAAGTTTTAAAGCAACTGATATAATTATTGTCTGCAATCCAATAAAATCGCCAGATGGTTTGCATTCTTGGAAAAGAGTTGTGCAAGTTTCAGAAATAAGAAAACATTGGAAAGAAGATCCTATGTTAGAAAAAGGATTTGTTGATTTATTAAAATATAATGTTGAGACAGATGAATTAGAGCCAACTGAAGATTTAATTAATGGAGACAGCGAAATTATTAAAGATATTGCTGCTAATGTAAAAGGTTGGGCAGGAAACTGGGATGCTGTTTATGATAATATTTTA
>CAZEZA010000003.1:0-4703 GCA_964516415.1 Candidatus Woesearchaeota archaeon
CATAAAAAAATTCTCTTTTGAATTTTCCATTACTTCTTATTAAAATATCCTCATCATTTAATATATGCATTATTGTTTCTGGAACAATTCTATCAAAATTTAAATCTCCTCCCCCATAAACATTAGATAATCTTGTTATTGCAATAGGAAGGCCATAGGTTTTTCCATAAGACTGTGCAATTAAATCAGTGCAAGATTTAGATACATCATAAGGATATTCTCCTTTTAATGGAAATGATTCTTCATAAGGCAAATTCTCGCTTGAACCATAAGCTTTATCAGAAGACGCAATAACAATCCTTTTTATTTTTTTATTTAATTTACAAGCTTCTAAAAGATTTGCACTACCCATTATATTTGTTTCTAATGTTGTTAAAGAGTTTTGATAAGCTAATTGAACTAATGGTTGAGCTGCTAAATGAAAAACAGTATCAATTTGATATTTTTCTAAAAAAAGTTTAATTGAATTAAAATCTAAAATATCTCCAAAAAGAAGATTTGTTTTTTTATTTAATTCTAATTTTTCAAAATTATTTTTTTTTGGCAATTCTTTAACCAAAACACTTGTCTCTGCTCCTTTGTCTGTAAGTTCTTTAACTAACCAAGTTCCTATAAATCCTGTTCCACCAGTCACAAAAACTTTTTTATCTTTCCAGAAATTATTGCCATTTAGCATGACCATTTCTCCATAAATCATTTAATTCTTGAGCATCTTTAAAAGTATTCATACTCTTCCAAAAACCTTGATGTTTAAATGCATAAAGTTCTCCTTCTTTAACCAACTTTTCAAAAACTTCTTTTTCTAATTCATTTCCTTTTTCTATATAATTAAAAATCTTTTTATTCAAAACCATATAACCTCCATTTATCCATTCACTCATTAAAGGTTTCTCTTTAAAACCTATTATTTTATTTGCTTTTAATTCTAAAGTTCCATATGGATTCTGTGGATGAATGGCCGTTATTGTAGCAATCTTCTTATTTTTTTTATGAAATTTCAACAAATCTCTTATATTAACATCAGAAACATCATCTCCATAAGCCACAAAAAAATCTTCTTCATCAAGATATTTTTCTATTTGACTCAATCTTTCAGCTTTTGTAGATTCTTGTCCAGTATCAACAAGAGTAATATTTTTATTATTTTTGAAATATTCTTTTATTAAATTCCCTTTATATCCAAGACATAATATAAATTCATTAAATCCTTCATCTGAATATTTTTTCATTATGTGGGATAAAACAGGTTTATTCCCTATCTCAATTAATGGCTTGGGAAGATCTTCAGTCAATTCTTTTAATCTTGTCCCTTTTCCCCCGCAGAATATCACTGTTTTCATATTTTTACCTACCAAATTCTTTTTAAAAGAATTATGCTGTTTTATCATAATATTTCAAAATCTTCAACCTATAAAAAATAGCCATAGTATCTAGTAACATATAAAAAACTGCAAACAAATTTATTGTGCTACCAAATTTATATTTTATAGTTACTGGGGCATCAACTATTTTAAAATTATATTTACTTGCTAAAATCAAAAGTTCTAAGTCAAATGCAAATCTCTTAATTGCAATTTTTGGCATTATTTTTTTCAAAGCTTCTTTTTTGAACAATTTTATTCCCACCTGAGTATCTTGAACTTCCAAATTAAATAAAATATTATTAAGAATTTGATAACTTCTACTCATAATTCTTCTGAAAAAAGGATAATGAACTTTTGAATTGGGGTGTCTTTTGCTTCCAACAACAATATCTGCATTTTCTTTTTTCATTATTTCGATAAAGTTTTTTAATTGTTTTGGATTAATATCTCCTCCAGAATCAATAAATGCTACATAGTCTCCTCCAACAAAATTAAACCCATATTTTATAGCACTTCCTTTCCCTTTATTTCTGCAATAACCAACTACTTTTAATTTTTTGTTTTCCCAATTTTTAGCTTTTTCAAAACAATTATTTATACTTCCATCATCAACTAAAATTATTTCATAATCTTTAGTAATCTCATTAAGAGAATTTATTGCAGCATCAAGATTCTTTTCAATATCTTTTGAATTATACATGGGGATTATTATTGATAATTTCATCTAAAAAAATATTCATCTTCCCTTAAAAAGATTCTTGTGGTTTTAGGAATATTAGCCCCCCTATAAAAGCAATAAGGGTAGAAATCATAAATCCTAAGCTAAATTGGCTTATTGTATTGTGAAGAACAGATAGCAAAATTATTTGAAAAATCAAACAGGCAACCAAATAAATAAATTGAGGAATTTTAAATTGATTTTTTGAAATAGAGTTAAGTATAAATATATTTATGAAAGAAAATGAACTAAATGCAATTCCAATATAAAGAAGAATTCTTCCTCCAAGAACATATTTACTACCAAAAATAATCTTTATAACTAATTCTGGAAAAAGTAAGAAAACAAGCAAAGAAGCTCCACATATTAATGAGACAAATAAAAATGTTTTTTTGAGAACCCCCCCTGTTTTTTTACCATGAAGGAACCTCTCAGAATTTATTGGGAACATAACATTTCCAATAGACATTGTCACAAATAAAATAATTTTTCCAAGTAAAGAAAGAACAGCATATTTTCCAGCAATCTCTGCAGAAAAAAACGCTTTAGCAAAAATAACATCTATATTAAACATTAGCACAAAAATCATTATTGCAAGAAAAGGAAAATAATTTTTAGAGAAAAGATGGAATTTCTCTTTAGATTCTTTGGCTTTTAATATATCTTTTATAAAAATAAATATAATGAAAAAAGAAAATAGTATTCCTGCAATAAAACCAAAAACCGCTCCATAAACTTTCCATCCTATTAAAACTAATAAAATCCCAACGCTTAGTTTAATAAGCCCATTTACAATAAAGCTAAAACCTAATTCTTTAAATCTTTTACTCCCTTGCAATATTCCCGCAGATATTGGGTATAAAAAAGCTCCAAAGATAAAAACTCCTGTTAATGCTAAAAGGGAAAAAGGTATATTTAGGTATTTTTCTAACCAAAAGTGTGATACCACTAAAAATAATCCAAAAGTTATCCCAGAGAATATTAACATTTTAATTGTCAAATTCTTAAACATGCTTTTGATACTTCCAATTTTTTTACTTACTTTTAATTCAGTTGTATTTTTTGCAATTATTGTTTGTAAGGATAAAGTTGGGATGCCAAAGATAGCAATAATACTTGTAATTGTAGCGAGAACAGAATAGTCTGCTGGACCAAGCATCCAAGCCATAGAAAATTGAAAGAGATAACTTAAAACATTTCCTAAAGAAACTAAAACAAGCAAAATAAACGCTCCCCTTCCCAATTCACTTGAAAAAATTTTTTTAATCATTTTTCTTATTTAAAAAATACCTTTTCTGAACAAAATTAGACCTAAAATTATGATTAATATCTGAAATCCATTTATTAAAAAAACAACTTCTCTTTCATGAACTTTTTTATTTGGTTTTAATTTTTTAAGAATATAAATAGCTAAATGTTCCAACCCATAAATTTTTTCATATGGCATTTCCAAACTTCCATCTTCATTTACTTTTGCAAAACTTTCTTTTTTCAATTTCCCTCTCAACTTTAATCCAGTCTCAATAATATATGGAATAAAAAAGAAAACTGCAATTTTTTCAATGTTTCCTAAAATAGCAATTATTGCAATTAATGCTCCAACCGAATAAGTAAGAACATCTCCTGGAAAGATTTTTGCAGGATATTTATTAAAGACATAAAATGCAATTAAACATGAAACCATAATTAAAGAAATTAATCCTAGCCAATTATTTCCAGTAAGCCAAGTTACTAATGCCAATGCAGATAAAATTATAGCACCTTGGCTTGTTTCAAGCCCATTATAACCAGCCAAAAAATTAAAAGTCGCAGATGCTCCAATGATTCCTAATGGAATAAAAAATAAAGGGAAAAAAATTCCGAAATTTATCCCCATCATTGTAGATTCTCCTGCATTTATTACAATTAAAGGAATAGAAGCAAAAAAGAGAAGAAATATTCTAAATTTTACTGATAGTCCCCCATGAGACCAGCCTAAAATATCATCGACAAAACCAATAAGTCCCACAATCAAAATAGTAGTTAGCAATGCAAAAATTTCTATGGTTGTTATATTTATTTTTAATATAAATGTTTTTATTGCAATATAAGATAAAACCCCAAAAATAAATCCCAAAACTACAATAAGTCCTCCAGAACCTGCAACATTTTGGGGTTGCTCTGGTTTATTCATATCTTTCCAGATAAGCCCTATTTGTTTGGCTTTCCTAATCCAAATTGGTGTAAAAAATAAAGTTGCAAAAAAACCCAAAAGTAAACATATGAGTAATAAAGGTTCCATTTTAATTATACTCCCCCGATTGTGCCATCATTAATTCTGAATTTGGATAATTTATCTCTAAATATTCTGGATTTGATTTTATATTTGAAGGATATTTAATTTCCCAAATTTTAATGGGCCCCTGAAAACCTTGATAATAAACAAATTCTCCAATATCTAATCCCTGTTGTTTTAAACTATCTATAACAAAACTATCTTCAACATGCACGAGATTAAAATAATCTGTTTTTTGTTTAAACAAATATAATTTAGCTAATTGAGAGTGAATAGTTCTTCCACTTAAATACATAGCTGCCCCAATCGGATTAACATTCACACCCCCATCTTTCGAATCTAACTT
>CAZEZA010000003.1:4803-16562 GCA_964516415.1 Candidatus Woesearchaeota archaeon
CCAAATTATATCTTCATCTACTGAAGTTCCTCCAACATAAACATAAATTGTTTCATTTTTTGTTTCTAGTGTTTGTGTATCATCCATAATAAAAGTAGAAATCCATGAGAATCTATCATAATCTTCGTCTGAACCAATACTTGAATATGCAGTATATTTCCCAATTTCTGTTGAATCAATTAAAAGATGTGTTCCATTATGAGTATAAAGAAATTCTAATGCTTTTTGTTCGTCGCTTCCTGTTAGAACATGCCTTCCCATTAAATGATTCCAATAGACTATCGCATTACCTCCGTCAAGAATTGTTGCTCTTTCTCCAATACTCTGTAACCAATAACCATAATCCCACCAATGAGCAAAAACTGAATCCTCTGAAGTATTTTCTCTTACCCATTCCATAGCTTTTTGCCATTGAAATTGATAGCCTCCAGGGGCAAAATTTTCTGCAGTATATTTGTCTTGTTGATAATAAGTCCACAAAGTAAACAATGATGCAATTACAATAATTAATACAACAATTCCAATAAAAAATTTAACTTCAGATTTTTTTTCAAAATAGTTTTGTGATATTTTAACAATCAAAAAGGAAATTGCAATAGGACTTATTGCTCCTAAAACCATAATTAACCTTATCCCTCCTCTTGCCCCAATAATTCCTAATGTTAAAATAATAAAATACAAAATATAGGAAAAATCAAATTCCTTAAAAATAGAAGCCTTTCTTTCTTTATATTTTTTAAAATAAAAATATCCAAAGCTTCCTAGGAAAAATAACCATCCCCCAAAATAAACAACTAAACTTAACCCACTTATTCCATTTAAGATATGGTTTGGAGAATATCTACTAAATATAAGACAAATTAAAAAAGCAAAATATCCAAAAGTTAAAACGAGTTTCTCTTTTTTCTCTAATTTTTTTATTAAATTATTAAATAACATAACAGAACCAGCAATAAACATCCAAAAAAATAAAGGAATATTAAAAACAATAGGTCCAAAACTTCCTGTCCAATCTCCTAAAAAATAAGGTTGTTTATTTTCTGCAACTGTTAATCCAAATCTTGTTGTCATTGGAGTTATCAAAGCAGTTTTTGCACCAGATATTTGCCCAAGAAGGAAATTAGGGCCAAAAGCAATTGAGATGAGGATAATTAAAATAAATAAAGAAATAATCATTGCAAATATTTCCTTTGGAAGCTTTGTTTTTTCCCTTATCTTCTCTAATTTACCACTTTTAATGATTAATAAACTAATTCCAATAATGGCGAGGACACCTATTGCCAATCCTGTTGATGTAGATGTAATCAGATTAATTAAATTATATCTTGTGGAAAAAGGCACCATAAATATAAAAGAAGTAATTAACCACGTAGAATAAATAAAAAATTCTTTTATTTTTATCTTTCCAAAAATAAATGCTAATAAAATTGCAGTCGGAATTGTAAGAAAAATGAAAATCATTCCTCCCCAGATTAGAGCCATTAATGCAGTTGAGATTCCAGCTAAAATTCCAAATATCAAGCCCCTTTTAATTTTTTTAGAGGTAAATGCTTCTAAAAATAAGTAAAATGCCATAAACATAAAAAAGAAAGCAGCAGATTCTTTTTCAGGAATTCCTGCAATTGTTCGTGGAAGTAAAGAAGGTATAAGAACAAAAAATGCAGTAGCAATTAATGCAATTGTATTTCTTATTATTTTACTTTTCTTATAAAATATTTTTCTGGCAAAAAGAAAAAATGCTATTGTTGTTAAAACAAACATTATCACTGGAAATAAAATTGCAGCATAGGTAAGAGTAACTTCTTTAGAAAAAAATGATAAGAAATGATAAAACCATGCAATCATATAAGATAAAAGACTCATTTCTCCAGCAGTATTAAACCCTAAAGGAACATTTCGCATCATATCCCAAACCATTAAACTTCCGTGTTCAACAATATATTTAGCCCATCTTAAGAATAAATAAGGATCTAAATCAGGACCCAAAGTCCAGGTCCCAGTAGTTATATCTATTAATTTAGAAATATTTCTTGTTCTAATAAAAACTCCTATAAAAACAATAAATGATAAAATCAAATAATATATCCAATCTTTTTTTTGTTTTAAGAAATTAATTATTTTCTTTTTTCTTTCTTCCAGTTCATCTTTTGTAGATGGAATTTCTGCAACCCTTTTTGCAATTTTTTCTTCTTTTTTTGCAACTTCCTTTGTTACAATCTCTTTTTTAGAACTTTCTTCAATTTTTTTACTGATATCTTCAGCAATGTTATTTTTTTCTTCCATTTTTAAAAATATAATTTTATAAATAGATTATTTAATAAAAAAGTTAACTATATATAAATATTTCTTTGTCATTATTTGATAATTTGTATTAAAATAAAATAGGAGTAAGATATACTTCAATTAATGCAGCAATTATTAAAATAATTATTGCGATGAAAAGCAAAATAACTACATTTTCTATTACTCTCAAGAATTTTTTGCTTTTTACCCCATTCCTAATTATTCCTATTCCAAAAATTCCTCCTGCCAAGGCCGTGATAAAATAAGCAGCTATCTCTGGAAAACCATGAATCATATATCTTAGAAGTCCTAGGGGGATTTGAGTTATTTGATGTTTACTAAATATGCTAATTGCAGCAGAAATAACACTTGCATTCCATGCTAAAACAAATATAGCCCCCGCCCCAAAAATTAAAGAGAAAATTAAAGTAAAAATCATAACATAAACGTTATTTTCTATAATTGAAAAAAATCTTGCCCCCCTTGTTGCTGAACCAGTAGAAGTTATTGTTTGACTAAAATCATATCTTGCAACACAATCTTCAATACTTCCAGGACTATTTATCATGCAGTATGTTTCTATTTGAGCATTAAACAAAGTTGTATTTTGTAATATAATATACCAAAAAGAAAATGCAATTAGGAATCCTAAAAAGAGCCAGATAAAAGCATAGATAGCATCACTATGAGCTTTCCAAACCCCAAAAAATCCTTCAATTTCTTCATCTTGTTTTTCTTCTTGTTTTATTATAAAATACATAAAAGGCAAAGAAAACATAACACAAAAAGTTACAACAATCATTCCAGAATATTGCGATAATACGGGATCCTTGGCAAAGAAAAAATGTACAAGTAAAAGAGAAAGTGAACCATAAATCAGACCAATAAAAAGCATTTTCCATGAGCCTTTCTCAACTCTTTTTGGATTAATCAATGATTCTAACATATTATATTAAGAAAAAGAGGTTTTTTAAATCTTAACAACTTATCGAAAATATGAACAAAAAAAAGAGGTTTAATCAAATAGCAAGGGGAATTAAAGAAATTAAAATTCAGGGTGCAAGAAACATTGCAAAAAAAGCTCTTTATGCTTATTCTTTAATTCCAACAAAAGCTTCAAAGAAAAAACTTTTATCTTTAAGACCGACAGAACCAATGATGGAAAATGTTTTGGACATGGCAGAGAAAAAATCTTATAAAGAAATTTTAAAACATTTTGATTCTGCTCAAGATAAAATAAACAAATCTGTTTTTAGATTGATTAAAAAGGATGATGTAATTTTTACTCATTGCCATTCTACAAATGTTGTCAATGCTTTGATTTATGCAAAGAAAAAAGGCAAGAAGTTTGAAGTATATAATACAGAAACTCGTCCTTTGTTTCAGGGAAGAAAAACAGCAAAGGAATTAAGGAGAGCAGGAATAAAAGTTACAATGTTTGTTGATTCTGCTGTGGGGGTTGCTTTGTCAAAAGAACAAGGAACAAAAAAAGTTGATAAGGTTTTTCTTGGAGCAGATGCTTTATTGAAAACAGGAATCATTAATAAAATTGGTTCAGAAACAATTGCAAAATTAGCAAAGCAAGAAAAGATTCCTGTTTATATCGTTGCTGATTCTTGGAAATTCACAAAAAGCAAAGTTCCAAGAGAACAGAGAAAACTCAAGGAGGTTTGGGATGTCGCACCTAAAAATATCAAGATAAAAAATCCTGCTTTTGAATTTGTGAAGAAGAAATATATTAGTAGAATTATTAGTGAATTAGGAATTTTAGAATATAATAAATTTATTAAAAAAGTAAAATGAAAAAAATTAATTATAAAGTTTTGGCAATTTCTTTTGTAATTGTTTATCTAATTGCCTTTGTAGGTTCTTTATTTACTTTCCCAAATACAAGTTCAGAATGGTATGAGAATAATAAACCAAATATAACGCCCCCTAATTATGTTTTTCCAATTGTTTGGAATATTTTGTTTTTCTTAATTGCTCTTTCACTTTATTTTGCATGGACAAACTCGAAGAAAAAACAAAAAAATAAAATAGCCCTTATCTTTGGAGCAAACTTAATTCTTAATGCTTTATGGAGCTTTTTATTTTTCACACTTCAGAAACCTATTTTAGCTTTTGTTTGCTTGATTGCTATTTGGATAACAATTCTAGTAATGATTTATACAACTTATAAGATTGATAAAAAAGCAGGTTATATTTTAATTCCTTATCTAATTTGGGTAAGTTTTGCTGGTGTTTTGAATTTGGGTTGGATATTTTGATTTGTAAAGAAATAATAAGTTTTAATCTTTCTCACTTCCCCTTCTTCTCTTCCCCCTGAACATGTCCTTTCTCCTCCTCTCCAATAATTTTCATTATTTCATTATAAAACTTCACAACATCTATTTTTAATCCTTCTCCCCATATTTCTTGAAGGGTTTTATTTTCATCAACAATCTTCTGACCTTTTTCAGTCAGTTTCCATTGATATATAGTTAACATATTTTTATTTCTTTCACTATGAAGTCTTAATATGCCTGCATTTTCAAGTTTGTAAAGTAAACTTCGTTCTTTAGCTCCTTCTTCTCTAAACCAAGTTATGTAATTTCCTCCCATTATTTCTCCTTGTTATATCTGTTTAATATAGTTGCTAATTCTGCAGGATTAAGTTGAACTATTCCACCAAGTAATTCTTTATTTTGATTTGTATAATTCATAGCATTTCCTACTGGAGTAGAAATTATACCTTGTCTTATTTCTAATTTACTAACATAATCTGGAGCAGGTTGAGGGTCAGCTAAAAAAGTCTGAAACCGACTTGTTCCTACATCATTGGCTTTTTGGTGTAAAGATTCTTTTGTTCCAATAATTGAAAAATCAGAACCATCTCCAAATGCCATTCCACATAACAATAAACTTTCAATTCCCATCTTATTCATCACCTCCTTGTAACTTTATTATAATTATTTCCCCTTCTCTCCCTCAACAACTTTCTCCATCTCTTTTCCAATTGCCTCTAAATTATTATTCAATTCTTTATTGACATCCTTTAATTTCTTAACCTGTTCTTCAATTATCTTTTTTGTATCAGCAATACTTTTTTTTACGAAATTTCCTCCTCCAACATCAACTGTTAATTCCTCAGAAATAAGTTTTGTCTTTGCAAATATTCCTCTTCCAATTGGAGCAAGAATTTCTTTTCCTTCAGAACCCTTAAGTTCATCAAGTCCAATACTAAGAGTATTCATTTCAACTATTCCTTGCTCTACTGCTTGAATCTGTTGCTGAAGCTGTTGTATTTGTTGTTCAAACATACTTAATTTAAACATTAATTCTTGTTGTTCTTTTTCTTTCATAAAATTACAGAATTAAACTAACTTTTAAATCTTATCTTTATACAACTTTAAACACTTTTCTAAATATAGTGCTAAAAATCATAGTGAATATTAAATAAAACCAAAACCAGCTTAGAAAACCAAGAAATACTGGTTCTACTTCAAATGCACTAAAAAAATCATTAAACCATCTAAAGAATAAAATAAAGGGAATACCTGTAAACATCATTGCTCTGCTAGTAAGCTTAAAAGTTTTTGGAAGAAATGCAAACTGCTTTTTTGATAATTCAGCCATTTTCTCAGGATGTTCTTTATACTTCTTCATCTCTGCTTGCAAAATCTTTTGTTCTTTTCTTAATTCTTTCAATGCTTTTTGGTCTGTTGCATATTTTTGAACCAATGTCGTGAACAAAGAAATAATTAAAACAATTAAAATCATTCCCCAAGTTGCATTCCAATTTAATAATGTTCCTGCGCTTGGGTCTAAAACAAAATGCACAGAATCTTTAATAAAAGGAATTTTATCCCAAAATAAAGCAATAGCCATAGAAGCAATCATAATAAAAACAATTGGCTTAAAACTTCCTTCTTTGCTTTTATTCACAATAACTGGAGGTTCTATTTTCTTTTCCTCAGGTTCTTCTTTTTGAACATCTTCTATTTTAGTTTCCTGTTTAATTTCTTCTTCTTTTTCTGCCAAATTATTTTCTCCTTCAGAACCTTCTATTTTAACATCTTTTTTAACTTCCCTCAAAATTTCTTTATTTTCTGTTGAAGTGGTTTCTTCAATAGGTTCGCTTTTTTCTTGTTCTTTATTCAAATCATCCATTTTAATTGTAACAAAATTTAGTTTTTAAAGTTAAATGTTTCCCATAAATTTTTTCATTGCAGGATTCATATCTCCCATATGGTCTTTAGCAATTTGTTGATAAAATTGAAAGAAAATCATAATTACCAATAAAATAGCAGTTCCTGAAACCAAAGCTCCAAGCAAATCAGTAAGTGAAGCAAGCAAACCTATGGCCAGACCCCCCATAACTGTCAGAGGCATTACATATCTATCAAGAATGCTCTCTAAAATCCTTTCATCTTGTCTAAAACCTGCCATCTGTAATCCAGATGAAGAGATTTTATGTGCCTGTGCTTTTGCATCCATTCCTGAAGTCTTAACCCAAAAGATAGCAAAGATTGTTGAAAAAAACATAAAAAATAACATATGAGTCAAACCTTGAATCAAATATTTTGGTAAAAATCCTCCTCTAATAGTTAATTCTAATACATTAGTTGAACCCATCCAAAAACCTAACCCAGAAACAGCTTGTCCATTAACAAAGTGCCCCAAAAAACCAAAGTATGAAGCGAATTTTGCCATCCCTGTGCATACTCCCCCTTCTATTAAACATGGGGCTGCAGCATTTTCAAGAATTCCTCCAAAAAGCTGGATATTGGCTATTAAAGCAGCAGTCAAAATAACAGGAATTACAGAAGCATAAAAAAATGATAATGGCCATTTAACACCATATCCTCTTATTCTTCCAAATGACAAGGGAATTTCAACTTTTAATGATTGAACCCAGACAACTATTAAAAATATCACTACCGTAGCTATTATCGCTGCAAGTGCAGATACAAGTTCTATAGGATATTTATTAATTATTGATTGTATTAAAACAAAAACTTTTCCTGAACACGCAACACCTCCAAAATTAAGTAAACAATTTTGTCCTTGCTGATTTACAAATTGGAATGCACTTGTTATAAGTCTCCAGCTAACACCTGCTCCTATAAATAAACTAACACCAGAACCAAATCCCCATTTTGTTGTTAAATCATCCATATAAAAAATAGCCAGACCTCCTAATATTAATTGAATAATAAGCAACGGAGCAAATCCCGGATCTGCCTGAAGCCCTTTCATTAAAACATAAATCATTGCTTCAAAGACTATAAAAAAGAAAACCAAAATCTTTTGAAGTCCTTGGAAAAATCTTTTTCCTTCTACAGTTGTTGTATCAATATTAATTATTTTTACACCTGTTAATAATTGCAAAATAATAGAAGCCATTACAATTGGACCAATACCTAAGGAGATAATACTACCAAAATTTGTTCCAAGGATTATAGCCAAATATTCAAATCTTGATAATGCATTTTCTGATAAACCAAAAAGAGGAATATTTGAAAGAATAAAAAACGAAACTAAAACTATCAAAGTCCATTTTAACTTTACATTAAAACCAAGTTTTTTTTCCTCTGGTTTTGTAACTTCTGGAATAAAATTAAATATTTTTCTAAAGTCCATTTTTCTTTAGCAAAATTTCTCCACCCATTTTTTTAACTTTTTCAATTGCTGATTTTGATGCTTCTTTAGCTTTTATAATTAATTTGTTTTTCACTTCTCCTGTTCCAAGAATTTTATATTTACTTAAATTAATTTCCCATTTATCTCCAACTTTTTTCCCATATTTTTCTAAATTCAATTCAATTGTTTGTAAATTTATTCTTTGCCGAGTATCTCTTTTTGTTCCCTTACTTGTTATTCCTTGTTTTCCAAAATATTTATGTCCATATAATTTTAATACAAGAGTTTTTTTTTGATCACTTCTTTTTCCACTACCAGACATCCCTTTTCCTCCTTTATGTCCTGTTTTTTTATGTTTTTTTCTAGCACCCCAACCATGAGTACCCATAGCATTTCCACGCATTCTTGTTGATTTCTTTTTTTTATGTGTTCTCATTTTACAACATCCTCTTTATCAAATCATTTATTTTTTCCTTGTTATTCCCTAAAACTCCTTTTTTAACTCCAAAATGTTTTTTTGAATCAATTCCTTTTCTAGGAGGATGCAATCTAAAAAACGGTTTTAAATTTTCTTTAGTGTCTTTCTTCCCTCTTTTTTCTTTCAATTCTTTATAAGTTTCATCATCAATTTCTCCAAATGCAACAAAATCCCTAACTTTTTTTATCATCCCCAATTGTTCTTTTGTTGGTTTTTCTAAAACAATACATACATATTTTTTTCTAAGTCTTAATCTGTACAAAGTTTCAGCTACTTCTTTATTTAATCCCACCATTCCCTTGATTCTTATTATTGCTATCATTTGTGTTCTTCCTTTCTTTGTTTAAATTCTAATTCTGCTAATGGTTCAAATTCTTCTACATCCATTTTTTTAATTAATCTAGACAATTCTCTATGCTTCTCAGGGATTCTTTGTGAAGTGAAATATTTATTTACTAAACGCTGACTTACCCTTGCTACTAAAATTAGACTTAATTCATGTATGAAATATTCAGTTAATTTTGAATCTCCAAATTCTTCTGCAATCTTGTAAAATCCTTTGTATATATTTCTTATATCTTTTTCTTCAATCATTTTATTTCCTCCACATTTGTTTTCTTTAAAGCATTCATACAAGCTTTAATCAAATTAAAAGTTGTTCTCTTTTTTCCAGATGTTCTGCTATATACATCTTTTACTCCTGCAAGTTTTAATATTTTTTTCAATTCATTTGCAACAACTAATCCTGTTCCTTGAGGTGCTGGAATTAAAACAACTTTAACACTTCCGGATTTTCCAGTTATTTTAAATGGAATAGTGTGGGGCTCTGAACAGGCACAATCAAATGCTGCACAAGTTCTTTTTATTTTAATAATATTTAATTTAGCTTTTCTAATTGATTTATCTCTTGCTGGCAAAGTTTCTTTAGCTTTTCCAGAACCAATTCCAATATGTCCATTCTCATCACCAATAACAGCCATAGTAGAAAATGTTGGAACATTTCCCTCTTTTGTTTTTCTTTGAGTTTGTCTCCATGCTCTTCTTTTTCCCCCGCCAAATTTTCCTTTTGCTTGTCCTACTAAAAGCAAATCAGATTTAATATTAACTAATGCATCAACAATTTCACTCTCAAGAATTTTCTTTTTACCATCTAAAATTTCATCAATATTTTTAATTTTTCCTTCTTTTACTTCTTTTCCAAGTTCTGTTTTTGGTTTCCAGGCAGAGACTATTTCTTCTCTTGTTTTTTCTCCTCTAGGTCTTCTTCCCCCGTTTCCATAAGATTTTTTAGGAGTTTCAACTTTTTTTTCTTTTTCTTCAGCCATTATTCTTTTTCTATCTTAGATTTAATTTCGTCAAAAGGAATTTTATTTTTCATATGTTTTCCTTTAATTCTTGATTCATCAGGAAACACTTTTTCTTGGCATTTAATTTCAATCCCAGAATCAATCAATCCTTTTAAAAAAGCATAAGCTCTGTTTTTATGCAAAGTTCTAATCATCCCAATATCAAAAATAGGATTTTTCAATTTTTCTTTTAAAATTTTTTTACCTATTAAATATCCTGTTAAATAAGATGCTGGAAGAGATTTTAAACTTCCCTTTGCCTTTTCAGGCCATCCATAATTCATCAAATTTTTTGAGTTTATTCCAATAACAATCTTGTCCTGTGCTTCTTTGCTTGTAATATATTGGGCTATGATATATTTATTTGTTTTTCTAAAAACAATTCTTGGAGAATTGCTTTTAAGTAACTTGAGTCTTTTCAAATAATCTGTTTTATTTTGTCTTCTACGTTTTTTTAGAGTTTTCATTTATTTAACCCCCCAATATAAGTTTTCAAATGTGCTTTACTTCTAAAAATTCTATTTCTTATTTTATTTCTAATATCTGAAATTTCTTCTTTAGATAATTCTCCTTGTTTTTTCATTTCAGCAACATATCTTCTTAACTTTCTTGTCATAATTACATATTCTTTTTTTCTTTTATTCACTTTTTTTCTTATATTCCCAGTGCTTCTCTTGTTAACTTTTTTAACTTTCTTCCTTCCTTTAATATCTTTAACAACTATTGCTCCTTCTTTTTGCAAATCTCTAATATCTTGTTTTGTTATTGCTTCTTTAATCTCATCCAATCTTGGTTTTAGAAAAACAATTCTTTCTTTTCCAACTTTTAATGTCCTTATAGCCAATGATTTTTTCTTTCCAATATTCATTTTTTAATCTCCTTTTCTTTTTCCTTAGATTTTTCTTCTTTAATTTCTTTTTTCTTTTCTTTATCTTTTGTTTCTATTTTTTCTTTCTTAATCTTTTTCTTTTCAACTTCTTTCAAAAATGTTTTAACATTCAAATTATAAAATAAAATCCCTTTTTCTTTTGCTTTTTTTGCTATTTCTATTTTTTTCTTTTTTCCAATATTTCCAATAATTCCTATTTCATTCTTCTTTATAATTTCAAGATCTTTTACATTTCTAACAATCACAGACTTTTTTCCTTGAACAGCTCCCCTCAAATTTTTCTCTTGACTATATCCAACACTTACTGTTTTAGGATAACCTTTCCTTTTCTCTCTCATCTTATTATCTCTTCCTTTTGGTCTTCTCCAAATTTGCTTTTTCTTTCTCCTTTTTCCTAATTTTGAATATCTATTACTTATTCTTCTTAAGAACTTCATTACATTTCCCTCCCATCTTTGTTTATAATATAAATTCCATCCTGAAAAATTCTCCTATCTTTTTTACTAATTCTCGTTGCTGTTTCAAAATTTGCTGCAGCCTGTCCTGCTAATTCCTTATTCAAAGAATTTATTGTTATTATTTCTTTATCAATTTTAACTTCAACACCTTCTGGAATTTTTACTTCTCTGGGAATTTTTTCTCCTAAGAAATTTTTTATTATTGCTTTATTTTCTTTAATTTCTACTGTTATAGGAAAATGACTAAAACATATTTTTAATTTATATTCGAATTTTTTTTGAACGCCTTTAATCATATTTCTAATATGTGCAGCAATTGTGTTCATATTCTTCTTTTCTCTTTTTGTTGCTTTTTCACTTCCAATAATTATTTGTTTATCCTTTTTTTCAAAAATCAAATTACTTTCCTTAAATGTCCTTTTATTTTCTCCTTCTTTGCCTTTAACTATTAAAGTACTTCCATCTAAATTAAATTCAACTTCTTCAGGCATTTCAATTGTTTGGAATAATTTTTTTTTCATTTTAATAAAAATATGCAATTAAGCATCCTCCTGTTTCTTCTTCTTGAGCTTCTTCATGAGTCATTAAACCTTTATTTGTTGAAACGATCATTGTTCCAAGATTTCTTGCAGGTAAATATCTTCTTCTATATTTTTCAATTTGGTTTTTATCAACACTAAATC
>CAZEZA010000004.1:0-11704 GCA_964516415.1 Candidatus Woesearchaeota archaeon
TAATTTGATTCCATATTTTTTCATATATGCTTCTATTTCAGATGGAATTTTTTTATTTTTGAGGAAAGGAGAATATACAAAATGTGTATAAGGAATATTTTTTCCTGCTCTAACTTCTGGATGCAAATATTTAGCATTGTCTATTCCTTTTTTGAATTTATTCATTAATTTGAATAAATAAATTCCATAATTTGTTTCGGCATTAGCCATAATACTTGTTCCTAAATAAAGAACAACATCTCCTAAAAGGGCTTTTAACCTGTTTTGCTGTTTCCAATCTCCTGTATTTATTTTTTCATTAATTAATTTCTTTCCATTAACTTTTGTTTTTAGATAAGGTTCTAAATGTTTTATTCCATATGCTTTATCATCCTGTGGGACAGAAGCTATAACTTTTTTTCCTCCTTGTTTTTTGTATTCTTTTGCTAATTCAAAACTTATGCCTTTATCTGGACAAAATTCAATTTCTACATTAGATTCTGCGAGAACTTTTGCTATTTTTTCTAATTCTGATTGAAATTTCTTTTTAGGAAATTTAAGTAATTCATAAAAATGGAAATCAATATCTCCTGGACCAATTAAACTTACTCTCAACATAATTTTGTATAACAATAAAATTATTTAAAGGTTTTCTTTATCTTTTTGTTATGATAAATAAATTCCAACAAAGAAAAAAAGATATTCTTTCTAGAAAGGATAAATCACATAAAAATTCATGGGACGAAAAAATTACAAAATTGTGTGATAAGATAAATTCATTAAATAATTATTATACAACTTCTTCTTGTGCTGGGAGAATTGTCTTGATAATTGAACAGAATAAAAAAGAAAAGGGTTTGTTTAAGAAAGTTTATCATAATTTAATTTCTTTTGATGAATTAAAAAAGGATTTGGATAAAGTAATTGTCGGAAATAAAAATCTTATTAAATTTAAAATGGAACCATGTGCTATTCATGTTGCTTGTAAAAATTTAGAAGATGCTCAGGACTTGTATGATAAAGCAAAGTTGGCTGGGTGGAAGCGTTCAGGGATAATTGCTTCTGGAAGCAGGTTTATGGTTGAATTAAACAGCACAGAAAAATTAGAATTTCCAATAATTCAAAATAAAAAAATTTTGGTTGATGATAAATTTTTGAAAATAGTTGTTGAAGAAGCAAATAAGAAATTAGAAAAAAGTTGGGAGAAAATTGAAAGATTAAAAAGTTTGATAAAATAACCACCCCCCAGAGAATATAATGATTTAAAAATAAAAGACACCTCACTTCTTAATATTAATTTAAACATCATGTAGATTAAATTAATATTCTTTATGAGGCATCTCTTTCTTAATGTTAGTTAGAAATGTATGAAATATATAAACTTTTCGTAGAAAAGAAACTATAGAATTATAAGGAGGTAAAAGAAAAAACAAGATGGTGTTAGATTTTACAAAAGAAGCAATAGAAAACGCTGATTCCCATAGTATTAATTTTGATGATTTAAGAGCTGGAAAAGCAAATATCAAAGTTATTGGTTGTGGTGGTTGTGGAGGTAATATGGTAACTTGGCTT
This sequence comes from Candidatus Woesearchaeota archaeon, assembly GCA_964516415.1. Classification (GTDB taxonomy): domain Archaea; phylum Nanobdellota; class Nanobdellia; order Pacearchaeales; family GW2011-AR1; genus CAZEZA01. The sequence continues at coordinate 1,552 of CAZEZA010000004.1, forward strand.
TTTAATAAAGGAATTAATGGAGCTACAATTTATGCAGCAAATACTGATGCACTTCATTTAAGTGTTACAAAAGCTGATGAGAAAATTCTTATTGGTAGAGAGTTAACTAGAGGTCTTGGTTGTGGTGGAAATCCCGGTAAAGGAAGAGAAGCTGCAAAAGAAGCCATAGTTGATACAAAGAAGATTATTTCAGGAGCAGACATGGTTTTTATTCTTGCAGGTCTTGGTGGTGGAACAGGAACAGGTTCAGCCCCTGTAATTGCTCAGCTTGCTAAAGAAACTGGTGCAGTTGTTATTGGGGTTGTTACAATGCCTTTTGAAGCAGAAAAAGCAAGAATTGACAAAGCTGAATTTGGTTTACAAGAGTTGAGAGAAGTAACTGATACTTGTATTGTTCTTGATAATAACAGATTAGTTGATATTGCAGGACAATTACCTATTGAACAAGCTTTTGCTGTTGCAAATGAATTAGTTAGTACAATGGTAAAAGGAATTGTTGAAACAATTACTCTTCCAAGTTTGATTAATTTAGATTATGCAGATGTTTCAGCTATTATGAAGAATGGTGGCGTGGCAGTCATAGGTATAGGAGAAGCAGATACTGCAGACCGTGTTAATGAAGCTGTAAAGCAAGCCCTTACACATCCTCTACTTGACGTGGATTATCAAGGTGCTACTGGAGCTTTAGTGCATATTACTTGTGGTCCTGACTTGAAACTAGAAGAATTTGATTTAATAGGAAGAACTGTTTCTGAAAACTTAAGTCCTGAAGCACAGGTTATTATTGGTGCAAGAATTAATAAAGAATTTACTGGAAAAGTTAGAGTGATAACAATAATGACAGGAGTTAAGTCTCCGTATGTTTTAGGGCATGGTGAAGAACAATCACTTCCTATATCTAAAGAAATGTCTGATTTAGGAATAGAAGTTTTGAGATAAAAGAAACCCGCTGGTTTCTTTTAAACTTCCTCAAAGCACTGAACGGCGATTTTTAATTGCCTCTGAGAAAATCGCGAGGCATTTTTTATTTTTATCCCCGAGGGAAACTTCGGGGTTTTTTGTTTTTTTATTTTAGGGTGTTTTCCACAGTGTTCTAATAGCATCTAAATTTCCTAATGCTGCAAGAAGAGCAAGTCCTAAAAAAAGTAAAATAATTATTATTGTAAAGATTCTTTTTATCGTCTGTCTTTTCTTTTTGAAAATTTTAGATTCTATTTTTTTCATTTCAAACTTCCAACTTCTTTGGATTTTTCATCTTTTTATTTCCATATTTGTTGAAATAAAGAATTCTATCTAAATCTATTTTTATTCTTTTTGTCTTTTGTTTTTCAAATTCATATCCTATTGGAAATACTGCCTCAACTTGAATATCATCTGGGACTTTTAATTCCCTTTTAATTTGATTTTCTACAAAATATCCTACCCAACAAGTTGAAAGTCCTGCTTCTTGTATTTTTAATAAAAAGTTTTGTATTGCTGCTCCTGCTTGTTGTCTGCAAAAAATTTCTCCTTTTTTTCCATATGCATTTACAGGTCTTGAAGTATTTGAACAAACTACAACAACATATTTTGCTTGAGAGATAAATGATTGTTGTGTTGCATCAGCAATTTTTTGTATTTTTTCTTTATCATCGACTAAAATAAATTTTAAAGTAAAATTATTCCCTGCCATAGGAGCATATCTTACAGCATCTATACATTCAAGAATATCTCTCCAATCTGGTTTTTTATCTTTGAATTTTCTTACACTATGTCTTGATTGGATTGCTTTATCTAAATCCATAATTAAAATTAGAAATAGAGATATTTAAATTTAAGGTTTTTGTGAATAGGAGCGTCCTCGGGAGGACTCGAACCTCCGACACCATGGTTAACAGCCATGCGCTCTGCCAACTGAGCTACGAGGACCTAATCAAGCAAGAAATTTTTTATATATAAATTTATCTTTTGTCTTAATTTAAAGATTTTCTTTCTTTACTTCTTTTTGCAAAACCATAAACATTTGATTGTTTTGAACCTTTAATGATTGAGATAATTGCTTCGTGTCCTGTTTCTAAATCTTCTGGGGGTGCAATAATTCCAATGTGGTTATCATTTAATTCAAAATGACAATTTGTTAATTGATTTAATGTTTTTAATGTTTTTCCTTTTGTTCCTATAATTCTTGCTTTGATTCTTTTGAGATCTTTTCTTTTTGTATAATCTTTTATATTTATTATTTCAAAGATAAAATCTTCTTTTTTTATCAAAATTGAAGTAGAAAAAGGAAAACCAAAGTTTAATGCATCAATAACTTTTTCTGCGATATATTCATTTTCTGCTTCACCTTGAATAGAAATTTCTTTTCCTCTGTTTGTTATTTTTACCTTTAGAATTTCTTCTAGCCTTTTTTTATTTTTTAAAATTCTTGGAGCTTTTTCTGAGAGAATAGTTTTCATAAAATATTAAGAGAATTAAATATTATAAGGGTTTTGATGTTGGGATTTTAGAAGATATTATGCTACCAAACCCAGCATTCTTATTAATAAGTATCCATTAAAAATATATCCTGTTAATTTCATTATATAATTATCTGTTTTTTTAATGATTTTAATTTAATTTTTTTCTTTATATTTCTAAAACTCATTTTTTTCTGATTTAAGAAAACCATTTTTTCTTAGCCATTCAATTTGATTTGGACGATATTTGAATATAACATCTCCTTTTTCTTTATCTAATTCCCATGGTTGCACAATAACAATATCATTTGGGCGAAGCCATAATTTTCTTCTTAATCTTCCTGGAACTCTACAATTTCTTGGTTTTCCGTCCAAACAATTTATCATCATTTTATTTCCACCAAGTCTTTGTTCTACAATTCCCATTACTTCCTCTCCTTTTGGAAGTTTAACTCTTGTAATTATCTGTGGGATCTCTTGTTTTTTCTTTTTGTAGGGTTTCATATTTTGAAAAGAAAGAAGAGCTTTATAAAATTGTTGGAAAATATATTTTAGACTTGATAAATATTTAAGAATAAGATTAAATTTAATCAAAAATGTCTAAACTAGTTTTTATAAGAGACAGATATTTTGATAGAGATATTAATAATGAAGAGAATAAAAAAGAACTAGAAAAATTAGCAGGAGGAAAATTTCTTACTCTCCCAGATTTTAATAATAAAATAAAGAAATTTAATGCTTACGTAAGTACTGATTTAACTTCGGTAAAAAAATTTTTGATGCCAGATATTAAAGGATTACCTTTTGTTTTAAAAGCATTACCTGTTTTTTATCATGATAAGAACTCCCAATCTCAGCCTTATAGTCACTTTTACATTGGAAAGATAGAAATAGTGGATTGAATTTTTTTTATAATAAAACAAGTGCGAAAGGCACACCCTGAATTTTTTTTATTCCTTTTTGAGAAATAATATCTGCTTTTAATGCAGTATTTACTGATTTCTCTCCAACAATGTTAAAGGTTGCATCATCTTTTGACATGTCTTGCATTATTTTTATTGTTTTTTCTTCAGAAATATTTTCTCCATTGAAAAATTCTTTTTTAACATCTAGTTGAAACTTTCCTTCTTCAAACTTCTTCCCCATTAAATTAGAGTCACAAACAGTTACAATATCTCTATATGCTTTAATAATTTTTACTAACATTTTTTAAAATAAATTAAAAATAAAAAATTAAAATCCTTTTTTTGCTTCGCCTGATGCTATTGCTTTTTCTGCATTATCTTTAGACATCATTGCACAAACTTTAGTTTTATTACATTTTGAACAAATTCCTTTTGCAATAAAACCTCCTCGTGAAGTTTTTTCAATTACAGGGTCTTTAAGTTTGACGCCTTTTTCTTTACATCTTACACAATATCCTTGTACCATTTTTTGCCTCCTATTATTAATTTTAGGTAAGGTATTTTGTTTTTTAAATGTTATTAAAATTAAATCTATTGTATTTTGAAATATTTATAAACATCTTTTGCTTTATTCAACTATGTTAAAAAATGAGATGAAGATTACTCCTTGGGAAGTTTCTGGGAATATTGATTATAATAGATTGATTAAGGAGTTTGGTGTTTCTAAAATAGATAGTAAACTTTTAAATAGAATAAAAAAATATTCTAAAGAGCTACATTTTATGCTTAGAAGGAAAGTATTTTTTGCACATCGTGATTTAAAATGGTTGCTTGATGAGTATGAAAAAGGAAACAAGTTTTTTCTTTATACAGGTAGAGCTCCTTCTGGGCCGGTTCATCTTGGTCATTTAATGCCGTGGGTTTTTACAAAATGGCTTCAAGATAAGTTTAATGTTGAATTATTATTTCAATTTCCTGATGAGGAGAAATTTTTATTCAAACAAAATTTGAAATTTGAAGAAACACAGAAATATTTGAATGAGAATATGTTAGATGTTATAGCTATTGGATTTGATCCTAAGAAAACTAAATTCATAATTGATACAAAAAATGCTGGTTTAATGTATAAGGAGGCATGTAAGGTTGCAAAAAAAATTACTTTTTCAATGGTTAAGTCTTCTTTTGGATTTAATGAACAAACAAATATTGGTTCTATTTTTTATACAAGTATGCAAGCAGTTCCTGCCTTTCTTCCCTCTGTATTGAAAAATAAAAAGATTCCTTGTTTGATTCCTCATGCAGTTGATCAAGACCCTCATTTTAGATTAACCCGCGATATTTTGCCAAAATTAGGGTATCCTAAACCTGCTTCAATACAATGCTTATTCCTTCCTCCCTTAACTGGAACTAAAGGAAAAATGAGTAGTAGTGATATTTCTACTGCTATTTATACAACAGATTCTCCAAATGAAGTTGAAAGAAAAATTAAGAAATATGCTTTTTCAGGAGGGCAAGAAACATTAGAACTTCATAGGAAAAAAGGAGGAAATCCTGATGTTGATGTTTCTTTTCAGTATCTTAGATTTTTTTTTGAACCTGATGATAAAAAACTTCAAAAGATCTATGATGATTACAAATCTGGGAAAATGTTGACTTCCGAATTGAAAGAGATTTTAATAGAAAAAATAAATTCTTTTTTAAAAGAACATCAGAAAAAAAGACAGCTTGCTAAAAAAAAGATTCATAAATTTTTGCTAAAGTGATTAATTTTATAAACTTCTTCTATTTATTTAATTCATGAAAATTTTAAGCTTACATTGTGATTATATTAAGTTTAAACCTTTGAAAAAAGCATTAAAAAAACCAGAAGAACTTAAAGAAAAAGATAAGAAAGAAAAAAAAGTAAAAGATGCTTTGGTTATTTTGACTGCAGTTGAAAAAGGGGATTTAGATGTTAAAGAATTAATTAAGAATATTAAAGATATTGCAAAGCAAGTTAATGCTAAGAATGTTGTTCTTTATCCTTATGCTCATCTTTCAAATAATTTGGCTTCTCCTGAAATTGCTATGAAAATATTAAAAGATGCAGAACAAAAGTTAAAAAAAGATTTTAAAGTTACAAGAGCACCTTTTGGTTATTACAAGGAATTTGAATTAAAAGTTAAAGGACATCCTTTAAGTGAGTTGAGTAGAGAAATTAAATCTCAAGGAAAAATGGTCGATGAAAAATATGATTCTAAGCAACTTTTAAGAGAGATTTCAAAATCAAAATTAGATGCTTCTAAATTAAAAGATAATGATCATAGGATTTTGGGTAAACAAATGGATTTGTTTTCATTTTCTGAAGTTGCTCCAGGAATGGTTTTTTGGCATAATAATGGTCTGATTATTTATAATGAATTGATTAAATTCTGGAGAGAAGAACATCAAAAAGCAAATTATGAAGAAATTAAAACCCCCCAAATAATGGATTCAAAACTTTGGAAAGTTTCTGGACATTGGGAGAAATATAAAGAAAATAATTTTATTACAGATTATGAAAAAAGAAAATTTTTAGTAAAACCTATGAATTGTCCTGGGGGAATGTTAGTTTATAAAAATAAACCTAAATCATATAAAGATTTACCTTTAAGAGTTGGAGAAATGGGCGTGGTTCATAGATGTGAACTCTCAGGAGTTCTTGCAGGATTATTTCGAGTTATTCAATTTACACAAGATGATGCACATATTTTTTGCGCAAATAAAAAGCAAATAGAAGAAGAAATTATGGGGGTTGTTGAGTTAATAAATAAATTTTATGATAAATTTAATTTAAAATTTGACCATGTTGAACTCTCAACTCGTCCTGAAAAAAGAATAGGTTCTGATAAAGATTGGAATATGGCGGAATCTATTTTGGAAAAAGTTTTGAAAAAATTGAAAATAAAATATAAAATTAATAAAGGAGATGGAGCATTTTATGGGCCCAAAATAGATTTTCATATTAAAGATTCATTGAATAGAACTTGGCAACTTTCTACTATTCAATTGGATTTTGCTATGCCAGAGAGATTTAATTTAGAATATACAGATAAAGATAATAAAAAGAAAAGCCCAATTATGTTACATAGAGTTATTTATGGTTCGTTGGAAAGATTTATTGGAATTCTTCTGGAACATACAAATGGGAGATTACCAACTTGGCTTGCTCCTGTTCAAGTTAGAGTTTTGAATTTTACTGATAGGAATGAAATTTATGCTAAAAAAGTAATAAAAGAAATTAAAGAAGCTATTTCTAATATTAGATTGGATTCTGATTTTAGACAGAGCACAGTTCCTGCAAAAGTTAAAGATGCTGAATTAATGAAAGTGCCTTATATCATTGTTGTTGGAGATAGAGAAGAGAAAGAAAATACTTTGGCTGTTAGAGTTAAGGGTGGAAAGAAGATTCAGACAATGAAGACAGATGAGTTTATTAAGAGAATAAGGAAAGAAATTGAAAATAGAGAATAATGAATCTGAATAAAAAATTAGGAATTTGGGGGAAAGATAAAATTATTAGAAAAGACGAGAAATTTCATGCTTCTGATTATTATTGTGTTGGATGTTATGCTAATAATAAAAAAGATATCCCTGCTGTTAGTTTTTTCCCTGTTTTTGATCCAGATATCCCAAAATTCCCTTATTGTGCAGATTGCATCAAGAAAGCACGGATAAATATAATTTTGAACTTCCAAGATTTTAATAAAATTGATAATTGGAAAAAATAAAGATTTTTATATTGCTTTATTTATATCTGGATTATGAATTCCCAATTCCTTTTAGAAAAACTGAAAGATTCTGAAATTTTTAAAAAATTTATGAAAGAAAATCCTAGTGCTTTTTTGTGTTCTGGTTTTTTTGTTATAGATAAAACTGGAAAAGAAGGAAACAAACAACATTTTGATTATTATGTTCCTTCTATTAAGAAAATGTTTAGTTTTCAATTAGAAGATAATGTTAGGTTAGTTCCAATCGAAGTTTTTAATGAAAATGTTTTTGAAGAGATCTCTCTTGATTATGATTTTGATTTTCAAGATATAGAAAAAAAAATTATTAGAGAAATAGAAGAAAAAGGTATAAAAACTGAAATTCAGAAAATACTTTTGTCTTTACAGAAATTAAAAGGAAAAGATTTTCTTGTTGGAACTGTTTTTATTTCTGCATTGGGGATGATAAAAATTAATGTAAGTTTACCTGATAAAAAAATTGTTAAGTTTGAGAAGAAATCTTTTTTTGATATGTTAAAAATTATTAAGAAAAAGAAATAGGTTTCTCAGCAATAAAATTAATCATCATTTCTGAGTTGTGTGTTGAAAGAATTTTGAAACCTGTTTTTTTAAATAAATCATGAATTTCTTTTTCTTCAAACAAATAATAATATCTTTTTCCTTTGTCTTGCCATCCAACTAATTTTTCTTTTCCTTTTTTTTGATTAAATCGTTTTGAATTAAAATTCCAAACACCAATTAAAGATTTTGATTTGGGTTTCATAACTCTATATAATTCTTGAATTGCTTTTTTGTGATTTTCTGGTTTTAGACAGTGAAATGCAGAAATTGAAATAGAGTAGTCAAAAAAATTATCTTCATAAGGAATATTGCATAAATTTCCTTGTTTTGTCTCAATTTTTATTTTGTTCTTTTTTGCTTTTTTTTCTGCAAATTTTAACATTTCTTTAGAAAAATCAACTAAATACATTTGTCCATTTGAGATTTTTTTTATATTCCTTCCAGAGCCAGAACCCAAATCCAAAACTTTTCCAGAAGCATTTTTCAAAAAATTTATTGTTGTTTGTGCTGGAATTTTTTTATATTCATCCCATTTTTCAGCTATTGTATCCCAGATTTTTTGTTGATTCATAAAAAATATAGATGATTAGAGATTAAAAGATTATTTATTTTATTTATTAAGTCTACAATAAGTTTTGGATTTTCAAGTCCTGAACCTCCTATTATCCCAATTTTCATAAGTATCTAATACATATGATGCAAAATTCCCCTCGCCATTACAGTATTTATATTTAATTTTTCCAACACCTTCTTTATTTGGAGGTTGTATTTCAATAGAATTGGCAGTTTTCTCAAGCCCACCATCCTTTAATATATCTTTTAATTTTTCAATTGATGCAATTCGTTTTTCAAATAAATTTCTTAAATATTTTCCTTTTGGAGAGTGTTTATATTCTTTCATTTTTGTGACTAAGGTGTATAGAAAAATATTCTTTCCCCCCTCTTCTCCAACATTACTAAATACTACATTAAGGTATTCATTTAACTCATTTGATTCAAATGAAGGGGTGCTCCAAGAATTAAGAATAGATTCTGGCGGGAGCAATAAAAAAGATGTTATTTCCATATTTTTAAAAGCATAAAATAATTTAAAAGCATTTTTACAGTAAAAGAGATATGTTAAAACCTAAGAAGAATGAGATTAGAAAGCCGACTAAAACTATCTCGGGAGTTACTCCTGTGGCTGTGATGTTGCCACCAAGAAAATGTAAGCATGGAAATTGTTTATATTGTCCTTCATTGGATGTTCCACAGAGTTATACTCCGAGAAGTCCTGCTGTGATGAGGGCAATGCAACTTGGATATGATTCTTATAAACAAGTTATTTCAAGAATAAAAGCATTTGAAATTATGCACCATCCAACTGATAAGATTGAATTAATAATTATGGGCGGTACTTTTTTAGAATATCCTAAAAAATTTCAATATGAATTTGTTAAAGGTGTTTATGATGGATTGAATAAAAAAATTTCCCCAAGGGATGACTCTGGTGAGCCTTCTAAGAATTTAAAACAAGCACAAAAGTTAAATGAAAAATCAAAGCATAGATGTATTGCACTTTGTATTGAAACAAGACCTGATGTGTGTTCGAAATATATTGAAAGAATGAGGGAATTTGGATGCACAAGGGTTGAATTAGGTGTTCAAATTATTGATGATAGAATTTATAAGAGAATTAAAAGAGGGCATATAGTTGAAGATGTTGTTAAGGCAACAGAGATTTTGAAGAATGCTGGATTTAAAGTTGGTTATCATATAATGCCTGGTCTTCCTGGAAGCAATTTTAAAAAAGATTTGAAACTTTTTAAAAAACTTTTTTCTGATGAAAGATTTAAACCAGATCAATTGAAACTTTATCCTTGTCAAGTAATTCCTGGCTCAGAACTTGAGAAATTATATTGGAAAGGAAAATATAAACCTTATACAAAAAAAGATATGGAGAAGATTCTTATTGAGATGCTGAAAGTAGTTCCAAGATATTGTAGGGTTATGAGAGTTATGAGAGAAATTCCTCCTGAATATATTATTGCTGGAACAATCCATATTGATTTGCGAAAAGATATAGAAAAAGAATTTAGAAAGAAAAATTCTAAGTTGAAAGAGATTAGATATAGGGAAATAGGTTTTGCCTTGCAAAGAGGAAAAGAGATTAATTTAGATTTGAAATTGAAAATTACCAAGTATAAATCTTCTGGAGGAGATGAATATTTTTTAGAAATAATAAATAATCAAGATATTCTTTTTGGTTTGCTTAGATTGAGAATTTTTAATAGAGAAGCAATTGTAAGAGAGTTGCATGTTTATGGGAAATCTTTAAAGCTTGGACAAACTGGAAAATTAGGACAACATACAGGAATTGGGAAATGGTTAATGAATGAAGCAGAAAAAATAGTCAAAAATAATAAAATTGAGAAATTGAAAGTAATTTCTGGAATAGGTGTTAGAGAATATTATAGAAAATTAGGATATAATTTAGAAGGAACTTATATGATTAAAAAAT
>CAZEZA010000004.1:11714-16035 GCA_964516415.1 Candidatus Woesearchaeota archaeon
TCCTTTTAATGATCTAAAATTTATAAATAATTGTATTAATTTGGAAAAGGTTACGAAAAATTTATAAATAAATGAATATATTAAAGTATAATAATTAAATATTTATTAATCAGGAGGGGAATGAAAATGGATGAAATAGAAGATGATTGCGAAGATGAAAGGAAATTCATATTTAAGAAAGGAAGAAATTGGAAGTTTAATTCAAGCTAATCATGAGAAAGTATTAAAAGATCCTTATTTGCAAACATCTTATTTAGATAAATTTGATTTGCATGAATTGTATGGAAATCTACCTAAAATAACAGCAATAGTTCCAACATACAACCGAGCCCCCCATACATTTAAAGAAGATTCAAATCCTCTGGGGTGGTGTTTAGAATCTCTTTTAGCTCAAAGTGGTCCTGGTTTATCAGAGATAGTTGTTGTGGATGATGCTTCAACTGATCATACTTCAGAAGTAGTAGAATATTTTTCAAAAATATCATCTATTCCTATAAATTATCATAAAAATTCAAAAAATTTTGGATCTTCTATAACTAAGAATATTGGAACAAAAATTAGTAGTAATAATTTAGTTTTATTTTTGGATGATGATTGTATTTTTAGCAAATATCTTGTTTTTGGGGCAGGCTATGTCTTTAACAAATTAGGAGGAGAAATAGGAGCTTTGCATTTACCTATTTATCAAAGAAAAACTGTTCCAGATCCTATTAGTTTAAAAGAAATTGGTGTTTTTGACCCTTTATCTGGAATTATAACTGGAAATCATAATGGGTTTCCTATAGAATATGCAAAAAATTTAAAAGATACTTTTATGAAAGGAGATTTAAAAATTTCAAAGCCTTTAAAAATTTCTACTTTGGCTGGAATATTTTTATCTAGAAAAGATTTTTTAGAAGAGGTTGGAGGATATCCTGATTTTTTTACATGGGGAAATGGTTATCGAGAGGAAACTCATCTTGGATTAGAATTGCAAAAGAAAGGTCATGATTTATTTTTTACTCCCGATCCTAAATTTTATTGTGTTCATTTAAAATATGGCGCTCATGGCGAAGAAAATATTATAGAAGATTTAGATCCTACATTAAGTCGTTTAGTTAGCCAAAGCAATATTTCTTCTAATAAAACAGGAAATAGGGTTGATCCTGAAGAATGGTTTTTTTCAAGGATAATAAGTACATATGTTACTTTAGGAATTAGAAATATTGAAGCTGCCAAGCAATATGCAGATGAAACTCATAAAGTTTTTGTAGAAAATAATGGTCTAGCAATGTCGGGAGTTAAAGGAATTAAAATAAATAATATCAAAGATAGAAGGAGAATTTTTAGTAAGGCTATCAATGAGGGGTCTAATCTCCTTGAATCCTTGGTAAGGAGTTTTGGATGAAAATTGCAATTGTTACCACTTACCAAAATATTATTGGAGGGGTTCAAGTTTTTACTAGGGATATCTCTGCCATTTTACAAAAAAGAGGACATAAAGTAGATGTCATAAGTGTAGAATCTCTTCCAAAAATTCCAAAAAAGAATCTTGAAAAATCAGTAGGGGAATATTTTAATATGATCAATGGCGAGAAAAATTACGATGTTGTTTTGTGTAATGGAGAATTTGGTTTTGCTGTAGATCACCCCAAAACAATAAATGTTTTTCATGGAAATTATTATGGTTATGCTATGTCTGTAAAAGATCTTGTTCCAGGAGAAGTTACAGAAAAAAGATTAGCCAAAGCAGAGTTGCAAAAAATTTCTGCACATGACAAATATGTTGTGACTGTCTCTGAATCTTCAAGGTCCCAATTGGAAGAGTTTGGGATTCCTGTAGATAAGGTAATAAAAAATTCTGTAGATATTAATTTGTTTTTTCCAAGAACCAATATGGATAAGGGAATTCATGCATTAGCTTTAGCAAGGGGAAGATATTATGAGAAAGGATTTGATGTGTTAAAAAGATTAGCAGAAAAAGGGGTTAAATTAAGGTTGTTTAGTGATAGAAATTTGAATTTTCCAAATGTAGATTATCACAATATAATCTCTAATCAAAATTTAGGGATTGAATATAATAAAGCCCAAATTCTCTTTTTTCCAAGCAGATTTGAAGGGGGTAGTTTAACTGTTTTGGAATCAATGGCATGTGGATGTCCTGTTATTACCACCCCTACAGGTTATGGCTATGAAATCCAAAAAGAAATTCCTAATTTCATATCTGAAACTTTTGATGAATTAATGGCTAAATCTCTTTTGGTTAGGAATGAAAGGGAAAGATATGCTCAAGAAGCTATTGATTATTTTTGGGAATTCCATAATCCTAAAAACTTTAAAAAAGATTGGATAGAGATTGTAGAAGGAATTTAAGAATATTTTGCTAATGCAATAGGGATTTCTTTTGGGTCTTCTTTTAATTCCATTAATGCAAATAATCTGTGTAATCCATCTAAGTGAGTGATTTTCCCTTTGAAATTGTTTAATTTAGAATAAGAAGTCCCTAAAAAAAGTGGCTCTTCACTTAAATAAATTGTTTTAACTTTTCCTAATTTTTGTATAAGATTTTTTTGAATTTTAATTCTATCACAAAATTGAGCATTATTTTTTTTAAAATATTTTCTTTTTGAATTAAAGTTAGTATATGCATCTTCTAAAAAAGCCCCTGTTTCAGGAATAATAGAAGCTCCACCAACACAATAATAGGGCATAACTATTTCTCTAATATCTTCTTTTAATATATGTCCTAGAACCCAACAATCAAATTTTTCATTTGCTCTTTCAAGATTTCTACATTCCCATTCATCTTTTTTTTGACCATTTTCTTTAAAGTAAAGATTTATGACTTCTTCGAAAGTAACAGGTTTGAGGTTAATAAATTTCATAATAATTTTTTTTAGTCAAGCGCCCCCGCCGAGATTCGAACTCGGGTCACTGCCTTGAAAGGGCAGCATACTTGGCCTCTGTACTACGGGGGCATAACTATCAAAGAAAGATTTAGTTTTTAAAGATAACTAAATAATTATTTTTTTTCTGGAATTATAATCCAGGCAATAATATATGCAAAGAGTCCTGCTCCCCAAAGCAAAGTTGCTAAAACCCAAAGAAGTCTTATTAGTGTTGGGTCTGTATTTACATATTCTGCAATTCCCCCACAAACTCCTCCGATTATTCTATTTTTCTTACTTCTATAAAGTCTTTTTATTTTAGCCATTTTTAAATCTTAAAATGAGCCTGCACGGATTTGAACCGTGGACCCCTGCCTCTCTTAGACTAATCTAAAAGAAATTAATTCTCATGAATTAAGTTCATATAAGAGCAGTGCTCTGACCAGACTGAGCTACAGGCTCATGATTCTTCTTGGTTTTTTGTATATTTAAAATTTACTAGGTGATAAATTTATAAAATATAACTTCTTTTTATTGTCATGAAAAAGAGGTTTTTATTTTTAATAGTTTTGTTAGTTTTTGGTTTTATTTCAGCAGCTTCTATTTCAGAAGATTTGCATTTGAATATTCAAACAACTAATGCATCTGGAAGTGTAGTTACAGGAACTTTTGCTTTTGGTTTTAATATCTCAACTACTTCAGATTGTGCTGCTGCTAATGTAATTTACAGTAATTCAACAAATTTGACAACTGATTCACGGGGAGTAATTTCTTATTATCTTCCTGATGTTTCTTTGAACTATTCAGAACAGTATTGGTTATGTTATTATAGAGATAATACTTTAATTAATGCTTCAAAAATTGCAAGAACGCCTTACACTTTTAGAGCAAAAAACATAACTATGAGTGGAATAGAAATTGATTCTAATTTAAATATGGGGGATTATAATATTACAATTGGGGGGGGTTGGTTGAATGATGGAGTTTCTATAATTGATGGAAGTATATATGCACAGGTAGGTTATTTTTATAATATAACTTCTTTAAATGTAACAAAGCAGAATTTAAGTGTTATTGATAATTTAATTGTTGATGGAAATGTTACTGCTTCTAGTGGATTTTTTGATTATTTGGGAAGTTTGCTGAATAGGGTAACAAAATTGTGGGTAGTAAATATAGATTTTACAGGGAACATAAATGGTTCTGGAAATATAACAACAACAGGAAACATAACAGCAGATTATTTCATAGGAGACGGAAGTCAATTAACAGGGGTTTCTGCTGATAGTTATTGGAATGTTTCAGGAACAAATTTATCTACACAGAGTTTAGATTATAATGTTGGAATAGGAACGACGAGTCCACAAGTTACACAGGAGGTTTATAAAAGCGGTGGAGGCGCTACTGGAGGATTGATGGTAAGTTCAGATGTTAGCTCGGTTCATTTCTGGGGC
>CAZEZA010000005.1:0-10583 GCA_964516415.1 Candidatus Woesearchaeota archaeon
TTCCATAAGGACAATGAGTCATAATAAATAATTCTACAATGGGTTTATCAGATTTTGGGATTTCTGCAGAATTTTCAGTTGTTGGTGATTCTAATCTATCCATCATTCCTATAAAAGAACCATCTTTAGTTAAATAATAAGAAAGAGGATAAGGTTCTCCTTCATAATTAAAAGAAATTTCATATAATCCGCTTTTAGAAGAAATTTCTGTTATTTCTACATTTTCAATATTAGCTCCTTGTTCTTGTATATAATTTAAAAATTTTTCACCTGCATCAGTAGAGGAGATAACATTTCCACTCATCCCAGAAAAATTACCAATTAAAAACATTAAAACTACAATTCCTAAAACAATTGTTGAAAGAACCCAAGGATTTTTTCTTATTATTTTAGTCAAATCTGTTTTTTTATTATCAACTTCTTTTTTCTCTTCGGATTTTTCTTCTTCTTTATGTTCTTCCCCTTGTTCCATTTTAATAAGATGAAAAAATCTTTTAAAAAGGTTTTGGTGATTTTGTGAAACTAATGTTGTAAACAAAACAATTAAAAATCTCTTTAGTTATTTTTAGTTATGGCATATGATATTATTGTTGGACGGGATGCTGCTGACAAAAAAACTTTTGGTAATAGAGGACTGGTTTTTATTGGAAAAGGTTATGTTAAAATGGGGCAATATACATCTTTAAGTAATAAAATTTTTATGGATATTGCGAGAAGTCATGTTATTCTTGTCGCAGGAAAAAGAGGTTCGGGAAAATCTTATACTTTGGGCGTTATAACTGAGGAAATTTCTAATCTCCCTTTAGAAACAAGCCAGAATATTGCTTCTTTGATCTTTGATACTATGGGGATTTATTGGACTATGAAATTTCCAAATGAAAAAGATAAAGAGTTATTGCAGGATTGGGATTTAAAATCAAAGCGCCTTCCAGTAAAAATTTTTGTTCCTTTTGGGCATTATGATAATTATTTAGAAAAAGGAATTCCTGTCGACGAGAAATTTGCTTTAGATATCACAGAATTAAATTCAGACGATTGGGTTACAACTTTTGGTTTGGGAATAACAGACCCTATTTCTGTTTTAATTGAGAGAACTATAACAAGATTAAAAGAGGAACAAAGTGAGTTTAATATTAAAGAAATAATTTTAAATTTAGAGAGAGATGAGAAAACTTCTGAGGAAATTAAAAATGCTGCTATGGGTTTGTTTGAGGCAGCAGATACTTGGGGGGTTTTTTCAAAAAAATCAGAGCAAGTAACACAAGTGAAGGATTTAATTTCTGCTGGAATAACCTCTATTTTAGATTTAAGTGTTTATAGTTCGGTTGGAGCATTTAATGTAAGGGCTTTAGTAATAAGTTTGATTTCAAAGAAGATTTTTAATCAAAGGATGGATGCAAGAAAAAAGGAAGAAATAGAATCTATTTCTAAAGGATTTGATTTTTCATCAATGACTGAAAAAAAAGAGACTCCTTTGGTTTGGATATTTATAGATGAAGCCCATGAATTTCTTCCGTTAAATAAGAAGACAATTGCTACAGATGCTTTGATTCAATTATTGAGAGAAGGAAGACAGCCGGGTATTTCTTTGGTTTTAGCAACTCAACAACCTGGAAAGATTCATACAGATGTTATGACCCAATCAGATATTGTAATTTCGCATAGAGTTACTTCTCAATCAGATTTGAAAGCTTTGAATTTTATAATGCAAAGTTATCTTTTTGAAAGTATAAAGAAATATATGGATGACTTGCCGAGTTTGAAAGGTTCTGCAATAATTCTTGATGATAATTCAGAAAGGATTTATCCAATGAGAATACATCCAAGATTTACTTGGCACGGGGGAGAAGCTCCTACTGCTGTGAAGAAAGAGAAGAGGTTATAAAACTTCAAAATCAACTCTAACTCTAATTTTGTAAGGTGCGATTTCCCCTGCTTTTTTTGTTCTTAAAATTTTTATTCTTTTTTTAAATTGTTTTGCTTGTTTCTGAATTTTTTCAACAATTAAATCAATTTTGTCAGCGTCACAAAAATCATAATAAAAAATCTTAGTTCCTTTTTTACTTAACATAAATGCTTGTTCTAAAAAACTATCTTTTAATTGGGGGCGAGGCATTACAATAACATCAAATTTTGCCCCTTGTAAAAATTTTTGAAAAGAATTTTTCGGGGTACGCCCTTGGGTGTTAACGATAGACTCTGCAACTTTTTTAATATCTCCTGGTAATAATTCAATTCTATTTTTTAGTTTGTTTAATTCAATATTTAATTTTGCATATTTGTTTGCTTCTCTGTTTATTTCGTTTGAGATTACTGATTTTGCTTTTGAGTTTTTAGCAATAACAATTGGAAGAGGTCCAACTCCTGCAAACATAACTAAAACCTCATCTCCTTTTTTTATTTTCGAGGCAATTTCTTTTCGTTCATTGCTTAATCTTGAAGAAAAATAAGTTGTGTCAATATTAAATCTAAAAATACAATTATTTTCCCTATACAAAACTTCTTTGGTTTTTTCACCAGCAATATGTTTTGTCTGCATTTTTCTTAATCTTCCTTTGAACTTTCCAACTTTTTCAAGAACTGTTTTAATTGCTTTATTTTCTTTTAAAATCCTGTTAGCAAATTTCTTTTTATCAGATGCTTTAAAGTCTTTTGGAAAATTTACAATTGCAATATTTCCTAAAATATTAAATGAACGATGTTTTTTCATAAATAAATAAATAAAAAAGAATTATTAAATGTTTTTAATTACCTTTTACGAGAAGGATTACGCCACATTTCCCCTCTGTATCTTTCCTCTTCTTTTTCAACACCTAATGCATGTTGAACATCTCTTATTTCTTTTCCTACTCCTTCTCTTTCAAGTTTGGCTATCCAATCTCTCCATTGTTGATTTTTCACAATTAATATTATACTAAAGATTATGCCTCCTCCTATTATAGCAAGAATCCAGCCACTATAGGTTTCTGGGGCTGTAAAAGTTCTAAATAAAAAATAAATTAAGCAGGCAAGATAAAAATACCAAGCTAATAATTGAACTACAACTTTTGTTGCATTCCTTCTTCCTTGAAGAAGATAAAGAGAACCAAGAACAATCCCTACAAATGGAGCACCAACAATAATAGCCAATCCAAGTGCACTATAAGGAACTATTGCTGCAAGAATTTCTGTTGTATTTAATAGATAAACCATTGCATAAGCAATTGGGAAAGCTAATATCATAAAAAAAGGATTTAATGGCTTTCCATTCTTTCCCTTAAAAAAATAAAGAACCCCCCAAAGACCAACTACAAAAACAAAAAAAATAACCCATTTCATCACTGTAGCATCTGCTTGTACGGGATCCATGAAATTAGAAAGAAGAGTTCCTATTCCAGACGTATCTACTTTTTCTAAACCTTTTATACCCTGCCCTGTAATGGTTGTATTTTGAGAAGGAGCGTTCATAGAAGCCAATAAAAATGCAAATACAAAAACAGCTAAAATTGTAATAGCCATAAATTCTTTTTGTCTTAATGACATTTTAGAGGGTTTACATTTAGAATTAGTTTTTCTTTTAATATTCTTTTTTTGTATTATTTTTTTCTTATTGCTTTTCTTTTTTGCCTTCCCCTTTTTCATATTGATTGATTGTTTCTTTATTTTATAAATATTTCTAAATTATATGAATCTTTTTATTCCATATGATTTAGCTTGTCGTTGAAGATTTTTTATTAATCTATTATATTCTTTTTCAGTTAATAAATCCCTTGCATTATCATATTCTTGTTTTTGACTTTTTAGTTTTGCCAATAATTTTAAAGTATTTATATTTTCTAATTTTTTTGCTTCAACTTTTATAAAAAAACCTTTGATTGTTCCGTCTAGGAAAGCCATTGCTAATGCAATAAAGGAAGTCATCATATAAATCCAATAAAATCCCCATGTTGAAGGAATTAAAAGATTTCCAACTCCTCCTATTTTTGAAGCAAGCAATCCAAAGAAAATTACCCCGAAAAATATCCAAGAGATTCTTCTTACAATACTTGGTTGGTCTCCAAGTCCAAGATTAATTATCCCAAAATATATTAGGAAAGGGAGTCCTGCAGAGATGGCAACTCCCATAGCAGTATAGGGAGTTAATATTGCATCAATTAGTTGTGAAGTACCAATTCCTTTCATTGCTAATACAGCAACAGAAAAGACAAGAACTTTTTTGATTATTTTATAATTATCGAAAATGGTAATTTTTTCTAACGCAATCCAGACAAGGACAATTATAATTACAAAAATTAAAATTTTTGTAAGAAATAATCCTTCACTAACATCTCCTAAGAGAAATTGTACTATGGGGGTTATTAATTGACTAATACTCTTTCCCACTTCACTTATTCCTTCGTAGAGGCTCATAGAAGAAACAAAATTAATTGCAAATACAAACAAAAATAATCCTAATAAAATTATACTCACAACTTTTTTATTCATGAAACCCCTAAGAAAAAGATATTTATAAATTCTTTGAATAATTAAATAAGTTTTTTAAAATGGTAAATTCTTGCTTGGTCTTGTATTCTTTTTTCTAAGGTTTTATAATCTTCATCACTTAATACATTATCTCTATTCATTTCTTGGTATTCTTGAAGTTGTTTTTTTAATTCTGCTCTTAATTTTGTTTTGTTTATATTATTTAATTTATCTGCTTCCATTTTTGCAAAAAAACCTTTGATTGTTCCATCTATTAAAGCCATTATAAATGAAAATATAAATGTTGCAATATAAATCCAATTAAGTAATGCTCCTAATTCTCCACGTCTAGTCCACCACACACCAACAAAAGTAACTGCAAACAAAATCCACATAACTCTTCTTATGAAATTAAATTGTTCCCCTTTTAAGCCTATATTTATTAAAATAAACCACCCTATGATGATTGCCCCATTTATAATTGCCAATGCTGCAACACTATATGGCATAAAAATTTGTTCAATTACATCTAACTGAGCAATTCCTCTAACTGCAAGAATAGAACCTGCTATGATTATTACTTTTGATAATCCAGGATGTTCTTCAATAAGAGGAATTTTATTTAAAGCAAGTTGAAGAAATACAAAAACTATAATGAAAGCAAAAATAAATGATAAGATTGTTTGACTTATTCCCCTAACACTTGAATCTTCCTGAACATTAAATAAAAATCTTAAAATTGGTGCTACTGCCTCACTTATTTCTGTTCCTATTTTTTGTGTTCCTTCAGCAAGACTAGTTTGGGCAGAAACAAAATTAACACTAATTAATAATATTAATAAAACGAAAACTAATAAAAATATCTTCACAACTTTTTTATTCATATATCTTTATAGAAAAAGATATTTATAAATGTTTTTTAAAACCATTTTTCTAAGTTTTTTTGTTTGTTTTTTTCTTTAATATCTCTTAATTTTTGTAATTGTTTTTCAACTCTTTCTTCAGAAAAATTATGATTTTCAACTAAAATCTTTTTGATTTTTTCTTCATTAATTTCTCCAAATTTAAAATCTGTATCAATTACATTAGGTTTATGAAAGAGTTCAAAAATTTCTTGCCAATTAAATCTATCTTCTTCGTCTAAACTCATAATTTGTTCTTCAACATTTTTGAAAATTAAAATAGGTTGTTTGTATTTTTGAACAATTTGCAAAGCCCTTTTTTGTCCAATTCCAGGAATTCCTTTTGGATTATAATCTGTTCCTACAAGAATTCCCAAGCAAATTAATTGGTCTAAATTTATTTCTAAAGAATTCAAAACTTTTTCTAATTCAATTAATTCTGGTTTTATTTCTATCCATCCAGAAAAAGTTTTTCTTCTTCTTGCCAGAGTCAAATTCTGAATTAATCTTGGAGCTCCAAAGAGCAGACTATCATAATCCTGACTTACACTTGCGTAAACATTTTCTTTAATTCTACAAAGATAAGCAGCCTCTGCTTCTCCTTCACTTGGAGCCTGGACAACAGCAATTCCCATTGCTTCTAAAAGTTCTTTACTTTCTTTAATCATTTCATCATCAAGCCTTGCTAATTGACTACTATATCTTCTCATTACAACTAAATCTTCTTTTTGTTTAGCTTCTTCATATCTACTTTTTGCAACCTCTCTTCCAGATTCTCTTTTTTTGTGAGTTCTTGCTTTAAGTTCTGGAGCTTTTCCGTCAAAAACATAAACCATTTTTATTCCCTCAGAAAGCAGAGCAACATTTCTATAAAAAATTCCTGAAAGATGGCTTGTAATTCTTTTTTTATTATCCATTAAAGGAGTCCCATCTATTTGTCGAATGGTAGACAAAAATTGGTACAGAATATTAAAAGCATCAACACAAATCATTTTGCCTTTCAAGTCTGAAATTTTCATTTCTCTACGTGAAATGATTTCCCTTATGTTTAATCCCATTTTTATTAAAAGTATAAGAAATATAAATAGTTATTGTTGTATTCTTTTTTGAGAGTAATCAACTAGATTATTGAATAACGCACCAATCTTAACATAATCTTTTTCTCTAATAAAATTGTTTAAATTTTTTGCAATTTTTGTTCCTGAAAAATGTCTCATTAATAATCCTGCTTTTTCTCTCCAATCTTCACTAAAATTTAGATTAAGACGAGTTTTATTAACTTCTTTGTAAAATTCTTGATATATTATACTGGGAAGTGTTCTTTTTTTAGGTCTTTCTATATGTTTTTGTTCATTTCTTTTATTCCAATAGTCTATTTCTCTCTGAGTATAGAGCTTATTTGCTAAACCTATTTGCATTCTTTCTGAATTTGGATTAGGATTTTCCCCATATTTTCCCATATTATTTTCTTTGTATTATGATATATAAATCTTCTGTTCTTAAGATTTAAATAACCAAAATCCTCTATAAAATTATGAAAACTGACTTTATTCCAATAGATTATGATTACTTTGATTTTCAAGGTAGAAACTATGTAAAGATAATTGGCAGAGATAGTCAGGGCAAGAGAGTTTGTATAATTGATAATTGTGGTGTTTATTTCTGGGTTGTTTTAAAAGATGGTTTGAAGAGAGAAAAAATTGGCAAATTAATTGAAAAAATTAAAAAAATAAAACTTGATGTAAAAGGCAGGAAAACTAAAGTTGAAAAAGTAGAGTTGCATGATAAAAATTTTTCAGGAAAAGAGGTTAAAGCATTGAAAATATTTGCGACCAATTACAAGGATTTGCATGATATTGCCAGTGAATTGGGAATGTCAGAGATAGAAAAAAGAAGGGGCTATGATTTAGGATTTGTGACCCACTATATTATTGAAAAGAAAATTAATCCTTTATGTTGGTATGAAATTTCAGGAGAAGTTTTGAACAATTCTTTTGAGTTTGGGGGAATTGACATGAAACTTGATGTTGATTTGTGCATTAAATTAGCAAGTGCTAAGAAAATTGAAAAAGATAAATTTGTGCCAAAAGTTCTTGCTTATGATATAGAAACAGATGAATTTAAAATAGGGGCAGGAGAAATTGTAATGGTATCTTTAGTTTCTGATAATTTTAAGAAAGTAATATCTTGTAAAGGACATGAGAAAACTAAATTAAATTATGTGGAATATGTTAAAGATGAAGCAGAACTTCTTGAAAAATTTGTAGAATATGTTAGAAAAATTTCTCCTGATTTTCTTGTAGGATATTTTTCAGATGGATTTGATTTGCCATATATAAAAGCAAGAGCAGAAAAAAATAATGTAAGACTTTCTTTGGGGTTGGATGAAAGCCAACCGAAATTTTCAAGAGGGAGACTTTTGACTGGAAAAATAAATGGAATTGTCCATATTGATTTGATAAAATTTATTCAAACAGCTTATGCACAATATATGCAATCTGAAACACTTTCTTTAAACGAAGTTGCACAAGAATTTTTAGGAGACAAGAAAAAAGAATTTAGTTTTAAGCATTCTTCAAAAATTTCTGATAAAGGTTGGAAAAAATATTTTGAATATAATCTTCATGATTCTGTTTTAACTTATAATTTATTTGAAAAATTCTGGCCAGATATGTTAGAGTTCACGAGAACTATTCAAGAACCTGTTTTTGAAGTTTCAAGAGCAGGATTATCTAAATATGTTGAATCTTATATTCTCCATAATTTAGAAAGGTTTAATGAAATTCCTGAAAAAAGACCTACTCATGATGAGATTAAGGAGAGAAGAAATAGGGGCAAAGTAAAGGGTGCTTTTGTATTTGAACCAATACCTGGACTTTATGAGAATCTTGTTTTTTTTGATTTTACATCTATGCATACAAGTATAATTATTTCATTTAATATTTCAAAAACTACATTGCTTGAGAAAAAAGAAAAAAATTCTTATGAGTCTCCTGATGGTTTTTATTTTTCTAAAAAACTTGGATTTTTCCCAGAATTATTAAAAGATATATTTGAGAAAAGAAAAAAGTTTAAGCAAGAATATAAGAAAGAGTCAAATAAAATAACAAAAGCAAGAAGTAATGCGTTCAAAGTTTTGTCTGCTTCTGTTCATGGATATATTGGTTTTTTTGGAGCAAGATATTATTCAGTGGAATCTTCTTCGGCAATATTATCTTTTGTGAGAAAGTTCAATAAAGAAACAATTGAGAAAATAAAAAATAAAGGATATAAAGTTATTTATGGAGATACAGATTCTATTGCATTTTTAATGGATGGTAAATCAAAATCAGAGATTAAAGAACTTTTGAAGAAATTGAATTCAGAACTTCCTGGAATAATGGAATTAGAGTTAGAGGGATTTTTTAAGAGAGGTCTTTGGGTTACTAAAAGAACAGGAATTATTGGAGCAAAAAAGAAGTATGCTCTTCTTGGCGAAGATAATAAATTGAAGATAAGAGGTTTTGAAACAGTTAGAAGAGATTGGTGCAAACTTGCGAGAAATGTTCAAAATAAAATTATAAGACAAATTCTTCAAGATGGGAATGAGAAGAAATCTTTAGAATATTTAAAAGAAGTAGTTAAGAAAATAAAAAAAAGAGAAATTAATAAAGAAGATTTGATTATAAGAACTCAACTTAAAAAACCTCTTGATGAATATAAATCTATTTCTCCGCATGTGATTGCTGCAAGAAAAATGCAAGAGCAGGAAATTCCAATTAGCCAGGGCAATTTAGTTTCTTATTATATTGCAGAAACAGAAAGTAAAAAGAAACTTGTAAGAGATAAAGTTAAACTTCCTGATGAAAAAGGAGAATATAATATTGAATATTATTTAGAAAAACAAATGCTTCCAGCAGTTGAAAATATTTTTCAGGTTTTTGGAATAAATATAGGTGAAATTATTAAAGGTAAAAAACAAATGACTTTAGGGGACTTTAAATGAAACCAAAAACTAAAAAAAGAATTTATAAAATAATGAAAATAGTCTGGTTTATAATTGGAATTTTTTTAGCTTTAATATTGTTGTTAGTTTTTATAAGAACAAAAACTTTTAGTGGTTCAGGAGTTGCAGGAATTGGGGGAGCAATTGGATTGGCAATCTTGCTTGCTGTTTCTCTTATATCTTTTTTTATTTTCGTTGGAATAACTTTATTATTTGTTTTAATTAAATGGATTGTTAAAAAATGGAAAAAGAAAAAAGGAAATCTTTAAGAATCTATATCATGGGTCCTCCTGGAAGCGGAAAAACATCATTTGCTAAAAAAATTTGTCAAGAATTGAAAATAAAGAATTTTGATTTAGATGATGTGAAGTTTAGAAAAGATTCATATAAAAAGGTAAATTCAAAAAAGAGAAACGAAATATTAAAAAAAATATTAAAAAATAAACAATGGGTAATTGAGGGGTCATATGCCCATCCCTGGATAAATCCTGCAATAAAAAGAGCAAACATAGTAATAATCTTAAAAAAACAGTTTATATTTACAATAAAGAGAATTTTAATGAGATATTTGAAAAGGAAAATCAAAAAAAACAAAGCGCAAAAGGAGGCAGGAACAATAAAAGATGTGTTGAAATTGGTAAATTATGAATATACTTATTCAAATAATTATTTTTTGAAACATTTAGAATTAGCAAAAAAATTCAAAAAGAAAATATTAATATTTACAAGAAAATCCCAGTTAAATAAATTTATTAAAGAATTAAAATGCCAATATCCCGAATAGAAGAAATTGGATTATATTTTGCAAAAGAACGAAATAATGAAATAAGATTAAGCATTAAGGGATGCAACTTCTAAAAGTTTTTTCATAATTTATCTGCTATCCAAGGATATTTAAACATTTATCTTTTTTTCAAATAATGAAACCTCAAGAAAAACAGAAAATAATTCGGGCAGGAAAAATTGCATCAGATATCAAAAAGTGGATTAGACCACAAATTAAGAAAGGAGTTCTTCTTTTAGAAATTGCTGAAAAGATTGAATCTAAAATGATTGAACTTGGAGGTAAGCCTGCTTTTCCAACAAACCTGAGCATAAATGATATTGCAGCACATTATACACCTTCTTATGATGATAAAACTCTTGCTAGTGGATTATTAAAAGTTGATTTTGGAGTTAATGTTGATGGATGGCTTTCTGATACGGCTTTTTCTGTGGATTTAGAAAATAATGAAGAAAATAAAAAATTAATA
>CAZEZA010000005.1:10683-13496 GCA_964516415.1 Candidatus Woesearchaeota archaeon
TTTGGATTAAAACAATTAGAAGATAATGGAAATCTTCATAATTTTCCTCAACTTGTTGAATCTGGAAAAGGAAAAGTTAGTCAAGCAGAACATACTATTTTAGTTGATGATGAAGTTATTGTGACTACTAAGTGATTTTTATAGAATTTAGATTAATAGTTGAATTACAACTTAAACAATTATATAATATAATTGGTCTTTATTTTCTATATTTTCTTGTTTGCCACAATATGCAAATTCTGTATTTTTTAAACAAGAAGGGCATTTTCCAATTAATTTTTCTATTGGTTCCATTTTATCCTAAATAACTATTTGTAATTGGTATAGCTGCTTTTGCAGATTTTAAAAAATTATCTTCAATTTTTTTATAAAATTCAATTGAAGGTTTATTTACACTTGGCTTAATTTTTTTCAACGCTTCATCAAAATGTTTTTTCTTTACTTGTTTAGCATCTATAGATTCTCTCAAAGAAAGCATTGCCGCTTCTCTAGTCAAAGCTTCTAAATCTGCTCCAGTATACCCAGCAGTTTTCTTTGCGAGTTCTTTAATATTAACACCTTTTGCTAAGGGCATTTTTTTTGTATGAATTTCTAAAACTTTTAATCTACCTTCTTCCTCAGGAGCATTTACAAGTAAGATTTTATCAAATCTTCCCGGTCTTAATAAACCAGCATCAAGCATATCTGGCCTGTTTGTTGCTCCAATAACAAGAATATCTTTTAAATCTTCTAATCCATCCATTTCTGCTAATAATTGATTCAAAACTCTTTCAGTTACTTTTGTTCCTACTTCTGCTCCTCTTTTACCTGCTAAAGAATCAATTTCATCAAAAAAGATAATACAGGGAGCTACCTGTCTTGCTCTTTCAAAAACTTTTCTCATACCTTCTTCTGATTTGCCTACCCACATGCTTAATAATGAAGGGCCTTTAATTTGAATAAAATTTGCTTCTGATTCTTTTGCAACTGCTTTTGCCAAGAGAGTTTTACCTGTTCCAGGAGGGCCATAAAGTAAGATCCCTCTTGATGGCCTGGTGCCCATTCTTTCAAAAATTTCAGGATATTTTATTGGCCATTCTACTGCTTCTTTTAATTCCTCTTTAATTTGATTCAAACCCCCAACATCTTCCCATTTAACATTTGGTGTTTCAACTAAAACTTCCCTCATAGCTGAAGGCCTAACATTTTTTAAAGCATCTACAAAATCCTCGTGTTTAACAATTAATTTTTCTAAAACTTCTGGAGGTATTGGTTCTTCTGCATCTAATTTCATTTTAGGAAGTAATTTTCTTAAAACATTCATAGCTGCTTCTTTAGATAAAGATTCTAAATCCGCACCAACAAAACCATGAGTTAAAGAAGCTAATTCATCTAATTTAACATTTTTAGTTAAAGGCATTCCTCTTGTATGAATTTTTAATATTGCAAGTCTTCCTTTTTTATCTGGGACATTAATTTTTATTTCCCTGTCAAATCTTCCGGGTCTTCTCAACGCAGGGTCAATAGCATTAACTCTATTAGTAGCAGCAATAACAATTACCTTACCTCTTGATTTAAGACCATCCATCATTGTTAACAACTGACTAACAACTCTTCTTTCAACTTCTCCTCCGACATCTTCTCTTTTTGGAGCGATTGCATCTATTTCGTCAATGAAGATAATAGTTGGAGCTGCTTTTTCAGCTTCGTCAAAAATATCTCTAATTTTCTTTTCACTTTCTCCATAAAATTTAGACATTATTTCTGGCCCATTTAACAAAATAAAATTTGCTTCTGATTCATTTGCAACTGCTTTAGCTAAAAGAGTTTTACCTGTTCCAGGAGGTCCGTGCAATAAAACTCCTTTTGGAGATTCTATTCCTAGTCTTTGAAAAATTTCTGGATGTTTCATGGGAATTTCAACCATTTCTCTTATTTTTTTAATTTCTTCAGAAAGTCCACCAATATCTTCATAATTAATTTCGGGAATTTTTTCGTCACTTATTTCAACTGCTTTTGGATTCAAAACAACTTCTGTATTTTCTGTAATAATAACTGGTTGGTTAGGATTACTATTTACTACTATGAATTTGAGTTGAGTAATTCCTCCTCCTAAATTTCCAAGACCCATATTTTCAAATGCTTCTCCAAATAATCCACCAAATTCACCCATATCTGAGAACAAATCCCTTCTTCTTTGAACTCCTCCTAAAACAATAATATCTCCTTTTACTAATGTTCTTCCTAAAAGTCCTTTTCTTAAACTTTCAGAATCTCCTTGAACCATAATTCCTTTTTGTGCAGGAGCAATAATTATTTTTTTAGCTTCTTTAACATCTGCTTTAGAAATCATAACAACATCTCCAATACCTGTTTTTGCATTTTTTCTAAGGATGCCATCAATTCTTATAATTCCTTCACCAACATCTGCAGGATAAGCTCTATCAGCAATTGCAACTGTTGCTCTATTTCCTTTAATTAAAATAACATCTCCTCGTCTAATATCTAAATCTCTCATTATTTCAGAATCTAACCTAGCTATACCTTTATATGCATCATCCTGCAATGCTTCAGTAACTTTTAATTGGATTTCTTTTTTAGCCATTTTATTTATTTAATTTTTTTAATTCATGAAAATTTAAAGATAGTCGTCCAGATTCTTCAAAACAAAGTTTTACCATGTCATCCATTATTTTTCTTTGTTCGTGCATGAAGTTAACTATTTCTCTTGGAATAGAAACAGCATAACTATTTCCTACAAGTCTCATCTTGACTCTAAATTCCTTATTTTTTAAATTTATAAATTTATTGTACTCTTGTTCATCAACAGGATG
>CAZEZA010000006.1:0-13156 GCA_964516415.1 Candidatus Woesearchaeota archaeon
ATAAAGTTGATTGGCCTCAAAGGGCAAAAGTAATGCAGAGGAATTGGATTGGGAGGAGCGAAGGAACTGAGATTGATTTTGAGATTGACAAAAAGAAATGGCCAATTTTTACAACCCGTCCTGATACTATTTATGGAGTTACATTTATGGTTATTTCTGCGCAGCATCCTAAATTAATGGAACTTGTAACAAAAGAACAAAAAAAGGAAGTTGAAAAATTTTTGAAAAAATTGAAATCAGTGAGTGAAAAAGAGTTAGAGAATATGGATAAAGAAGGTGTTTTTACTGGTTCATATGCAATTAATCCAATGACAAATGAAAAAGTTCCTGTTTATGCGGGAAATTTTGTTTTGGCTGATTATGGTTCTGGAATGGTAATGGCTGTTCCTGCTCATGACCAAAGAGATTTTGAATTTGCTAAGAAATATAAAATTGAGATAAAGCAAGTTATTGAAGGCAAGATAACAAAAGATAGGGCTTATACTGGCCATGGGAAATTAATTAATTCCAGAGAATTTAATAAAATTGATAGTGAAAAAGCGATTGATGAAATTACAAAATATTTAACAAAGAAAAAATTAGGCAAAAAAAAAATTCAGTTTAAATTAAGAGACTGGCTTATTTCGAGGCAGAGATATTGGGGGGCTCCCATTCCAATTGTTTATTGTGATAAATGTGGAATTGTTCCGATTTCTGAAAAAGATTTGCCAGTTGAATTGCCCAAAAACGTTAAATTTGGAAAAGGAAATCCTCTAACAACAAATGAAAAATTTGTGAATGTTAAATGTCCTAAATGTAATGCTAAGGCAAGAAGAGAAACAGACACGATGGACACCTTTGTGAATTCTTCTTGGTATTATTTAAGATATACTGACCCCAAAAATGATAAGAAGATTTTTGATATTAAAAAAGCAAATTATTGGGCACCGATTGACCAGTATATTGGTGGTCCAGAACATATCACAATGCACCTGATTTATCTTAGGTTTTACACAAAGTTTTTGAGAGATTTGGGTTTATTAAAGTTTGATGAGCCTGCTCTGAAATATTTTACACAAGGAATTGTGAAGGGTGCTGATGGAGAGAAAATGTCAAAGTCAAGAGGGAATGTAATTGAACCTTTAGAGATGATTAAAAAATATGGTGCTGATTCATTGAGATTATATCTTGTTTCAAATTCCTCTCCCAATAATGATTTTGTTTGGGATGATAAAGGAATGCTGGGGAATTTTAAATTTGTGAATAGGGTTTATGATTATTTTTGGAATTTTAGTTCTGGGAAAACCAGTGCCAGAATTGAAAGTAAATTAAATAAAACCGTCAAGGAAGTAACAGAACTTATAGGGGGATTTAAACATAATCTGGTTGTAATTAAACTTAGAGATTTATTTAATAGTTTTAATAATGATAAAATTGATAGAAAAACTGCAGAGGATTTTTTGAAAATGTTATATATTTATTGCCCCTTTGTTACAGAAGAGCTTTGGGAAAAAATTGGAAATAAAAAATTTATTAGTTTAGAAAAATGGCCTGTTGCAGATGATAAGAAGATTGATGAGAAATTAGAAGAACAAGAACAAGTAGTTGAAAAACTTGTTGAGGATATTAACCACATTGTAAAGATGATTAAAACTAAAATCAAAAAAGTATTTGTTTATGTTCTTCCTAATGAAAAAAAGATTTATTCAGAAAGTAAAAATCTAATAGAGAAGAAAACGGGATTGAATGTGAAAATTTATACTGTTAATGATAAAGAGAAATATGATCCCGAAAATAAATCAAAAAAAGTTAAACCAAGAAGACCAGGGATTTATTTGGAATAGGTAGTTTTTTATAATTATTTTTACATTTTATTTTATGGTTGAAAGAAAAGAGGCGAAAGATAAATATAAAAATTTCAAAAAGAAATATTTAATAATTTTGATATTTATTTTACTTCTCTTAACAATAATATTTTTTTTATTTATAAAAGAAAAAAGAGTTGCTACTTGTGGTGATGGAAGTTTTGAGGGAAATTGTTCTTTAATAAAACCTTATCTTTGTTTGAATGGAACTCTTGTAGAAAAAGCTTCTGTTTGTGGTTGTCCTGAAACTTTGTTGAAGAAAGGAAATTTGTGTTTTTCAAAATATCAAACAAATCCAAAAAGTGTAACTTTAAAATATATTTTACGTGGTGAAGAAAATGAGATAAATTTTGTTGTTTATGGGGGGCTAGTTGATTATATATCAAATATTTCTAAAACTATTTCTTATGAAAATGGTAAAACACCTTTAAGGAGAGATTTTAAACTTAAAAAAATTAATGAAGAAGAACAAAGAAAATTACTTTTACCTTTGATTGCAGAAATACAAAATATGGTTGAAGATAAAAAAGATCAAGTGAGAGTTGCTATAAGTATTGTTCAAAATATTCCTTATGGTGAATCTGAGAAAAATATTACATTTAGGTCTAATCAAATAAAATATTCTAGATATCCTTACGAAGTTCTTTATGATATGAATGGGGCTTGTGAAGGAAGGTCTGAATTATTGGCTTTTTTATTAAAGGAAATGGGTTATGGGGTTGTTTTATTTTATTATCCTTCAGATAATCATGAAGTTGTGGGTATAAAATGTCCTGTTAAATATAGTTTAGATAATACAGGTTATTGTTTTACAGAAACTACTGGACCTTCTATAGTTTCAAATGACCAAGTATATTATATTGGATGGGGGAAGTTATCTTCAGAACCAGAAATAATTTTGATTTCAGAAGGAGATTCTTTGAGTAATAATTTGTATGAATATAAAGATGCAAAAGATTTGATTAAATTAAGTGCAATTATAGAGAAAGAGGGGGAACTTAATTTTTTTCAACATAATTTGTTAGAGTCTCTAAGAAAAAAATATGGATTAAATTACCCATAAATTTATAAAAGTAGTTACCATTTGTAAGTAATGGCAAATCACTGTAACCATCTTGAAGAATTTAAAGAATCTCAAGTTCATTATTTGCAAAACGAAATTAATTTTAACAGATGGAAATTGACCCAAGAAAAAGGAAAAGACATTGGGAAAGTTGCTTCAGAACAAGATTATTTAGAAAATTATGGTGCTTCTTGGTTTAAAGGTTTTGGAGATACTTATTGCTCTTTGTTTTGCCCAGAGAAAGATTGTGTGCCTCGTGAGAATAAATTAAATAATTTAAGGAAAGAAATAGAAAATTATAGGCTTGAATTAGAGAAAGAATCTCATAAAGATGTTTCTTTTGAAGAAGCTCAGGAAGAATACCTCTTTAAGCTTGGGCCATCTTTTTGGAAAGGAGTAACAGACTTAGTTTTTACATGTTTATTGGATAAAAAGAAGTTTATTAAATAAGCTCCAAAATAGCTTTAATTCTTCTAATACCAGAACTTGATGAACTTTCTTTTATAATTTTAAATTTTCCAAGTTCGCATGTATTTTTTACATGAGGTCCTGCGCAAATTTCTTTAGAAAAATTTCCAATACTATAAACTGAAACTTTTTCTCCATATTTTTTTTCAAAGACTCCAATAGCTCCTTTCTTTTTTGCTTGTTTTGGAGACATTTCTTCTCTGATTACTTCACAAGAATTTTGAATTTGAGCATTAACCAAATCTTCGATTTCTTTTAATTCTTCTTTTGTTAATTTTCTTGTAAAAGAAAAATCAAATCTTAATCTCTCTGGAGTGATATTGCTTCCTTTTTGTATTATGTTTGGATCTTTTAGAACAATTTGTAATGCTTTTAGGAGGAGATGTGTGGCTGTATGAAGTTTTGTGGTTTTTTCTGATTGGTCTGCTAAACCAGATTTGAATTTTCCTGCCGACGCTGTTCTAGAAAGTTTTTGATGTTTTTTAAATTCTTTTTCAAATCTTTTTTCATCAACATCTGCACCCCATTTACTAAGCGCAAGTTCTTTAGTTAATTCAATTGGAAAACCATATGATTGATAAAGTAGAAATGTTTTTTTCCCAGAAATCTTTTTATTAATCGCAATTTCAAAAGACATTTTTTTAAGTTCTTTCATTCCTTTTTCTAAAGTTTTTTCAAATTTGTCTTCTTCTTTATTTAACTCATCAATTATGAATTTTTGTTTTTTCTTTAAATTAACATAATTTGGATAAATTTTTATAATTTCTTTTGTTAAAGGAGTTGTAATATCTTTATTTATAGAGATTCCTAATTTTTTCCCATAAAATATTGCTCTCCTAATCAATCTCCTAAGGACATATCCTTGTTCAGTATTAGAAGGAGTTATATCTTCTGCTAAAATGAAAACAGATGCTTTAATGTGATCGGCAATTATTCTCATTACTCTTTCGTTTCCTTTATATTTTTTTCCTGATAGTTTTTCTATTTTTTTTATAATTGGTAAAAAAACTTCTGTTAGATAATTATCGTTTAGATTATTTAAAATTGCAAGAGTTCTTTCAACTCCCATTCCTGTATCAACATTTCTTTGCTTTAATTGTTCATATTTCCCATTGGTTTTTTTGTTATATTGCATAAATACATCGTTCCATATTTCTAAATCATTCACAAACATTTCTGTATCAGGACCACACGGTCCTGTTTTTCCTGCTGGTCCCCACCAATTGTCTTTTTTCCCAAGAAATTTTATTTTTTTTATTCCTAAAGTTTTCCAAATTTTTGCTGATTCTATATCTTTTGGAGAATCTTTGTCTCCTTTGAAACAAGTAACAAATAACTTTTCTTTTGGTATCTTAAGTTTTTTTGTTAGAAATTCAAAACTATATTCAATAGCTTCTTTTTTGAAATAGTCTCCTAAACTCCAATTTCCAAGCATTTCAAAAAAAGTATGATGTGTTTTATCTCCGACACATTCAATATCTCCTGTTCTTATACATCTTTGAATATTACAAAGTCTTTTTCCTAAAGGATGTTTTTGCCCCAATAAATATGGAACAATGGGATGCATTCCTGCTGTGGTGAATAATACTGTTGGATCATTTTCAGGAATTAAACTTGCGTTTGGAATTTCTTTGTGTTTTTTTGATTTAAAAAATTCTATGTATTTTTTTATTAATTCTTTTCGGGTTATCATTATTAAGAATAGAAGAAAGATTTTAAAAATTCTTCGTTAATTTAAATTAGAAAATATAAATTTTTTTATTTTCCAATAGATTTTAGTTTTTTTTGAATTTCTTGAAGTTCAGATTCTAAATAATCATCATATTTTTTTTCCTTTACTACTGGTTCTGCAATCTCTTTATTTTTTTGTAATATTTTTGGGATTTTTAATTTTGGGAGTGTTGTTTGCATTTTTCCTATATTTGTAATTATTTCTTTTAGCCTTCTATGTAATTTTGATTTTGATTTCAATTCTTTTGTTCTAAGAATATGATAATTTTTTAATGCCTTGGCAATTCTTAATAAATTCATTTCTGAAGAAAGAATATCTTTTTTTGATTGAAGTGCTTCTCCATATTCTAATTTAACATTAATTAAATTTTCCTCTTTCATTCTATTTTAGAAAAAATATCTTTATCTACTTTTTCAATTTGTTCTTTTACTCTTTGTATTTCACTTTCCCAAATTCCTAATTCCTCGTCCTCTTCCTCTTTTATTCTTTTTATATCTTTAAGCATTTTTTCTATTTCTAAGATTTGTTCTTTTGTTTTTTCAAATAAATGCAGACTTTCTTCAAATTTATCTATTCGTATAAAAATAGGTTCTGCTTCTTTTACTTTTCTGGCTGCCTCTTCAAATCCTCTTGGAATTGTTTTAAAAGGGAGTTCTTTTGTCAATTGTCTTTTTAGAGGTTTTGGCATCCTTTGCATTTTATTTTCTTCTGGTGCAAAATCATCTGCTCCAAAAACCTCTTCACCTTCTTTTCTCCCAGTTATTGCTTTTTTTATAGTATTTTGAGAAAATTTTTCTCCAAGAGAATCATTTGGAAAACTTGGTAATTGATGAATAGGTTCTAAATCCCTTTGATCATGCGCAGGAAACTCTGGAAGTTTTGGAAGTTCAGGTAATGAATGAACTTCTTTCTTCTCATCTTTTTTTGGTTTTTTCTTGAACCACCCCATTTTATTGTTCTTTAATAATATGCTTTTTAATATATATAAAACACAATACAGGTTTAAAAACTTTTATTTTTTGTATGCAAATAAAAACTTTTATTGTTACCGAAAAGTATATATTCGAATTATTTTTAATATTTAAATGTTAAAAAAATTTCTTAAAGAGGTTATAGTTATTGTTGTCGGGAAACAAGCAGAAGAAATAGCTGATTTGCTTAATAACAAAAAACATGTGAATGAATTCATAATTGCAAAAAAATTAGATATTACAATTAATCAAACACGGAATATTCTTTATAAAATTTCAGATCATGGATTAGTTTCTTTTATAAGAAAAAAAGACAAAAAGAAAGGGTGGTATACTTATTTTTGGAAAATTGAAATTCTTAAATCATTGGAATTTTTGAAAAGTTTTTTGATGAAGAAGATAGATCAAATAAATCATCAAATAAAAAGCAGAGAGGCAAAAAGATTTTATTCTTGTAAGAGATGTAATATAGAATTTAACGAAGAAAATGCATTACTCCATAATTTTACTTGTGATGAGTGCGGAGATATTTTTTCTATAAAAGATAATACAAAAGTTTTAAAAGAATTTAATAGAAATTTGGATAAATTAAAAAAAGAATTGGAATTTGTTAATATAGAGATTAAAAAAGAAAAAGAAAGATTAGAAAAAATAAAATTAAAAGAATTTAAAAAAGAAGAAAAATCTGCAGCGAAGAAAAAAGCTGAGAAGAAATTAATGAGGGAGATTTCTAAGAAAAAACTAGCTAAGAATAAACCCAAAAAAATAGTGAAGAAAAAAAAGAAAACAGCGAAGAAGAAAGTGATAAAAAAGAAAAAAACTATAAAGAAAATTAAAAAGAAGAAAATTTTTAAGAAAAAAACTGTCAAGAAAAATACAAAAAAATCTATTAAAAAAGCAGTAAAGAAAAAATAATCTTAAAATGGTTGGAGTTTATAGGATTTATCCTAAGAGAAAAAAGAATTTTTTTGGGAAATTTAGTGCAACTAAATTAATAATTTATGCTAATGTAATCTTTTTTGTTCTTGTAATTATTTTGTTCAAAATTATTCCAAATATATTTGATTATATTTCATTAAGCCCTATAAATATTTTTCAAGGAAAGTATCTTTGGACTTTTTTTACAAGTATGTTTATGCATGCTCCAAGTATTATTCCTGTTCATTTGTTAATTAATATGTTTGTTCTTTTTAGTTTAGGTGGAATGATGGAAAAAATTATTGGGAAAAAAAGATTTTTATCATTTTATTTAATTTCTGGATTAATTGCTGGTTTATTATTTGTTTTATTGGCTAATTTTTTTGGGAGTTCTGGATTAGGTGAGAAGATTTTTGGTAATCCAGGAATGGCTGCTGTAGGGGCAAGTGGAGCAATTTTTGCTATTGCAGGATTATTTATGGTATTAACACCTAAACTTAAATTTATGATAATTTTCCTTCCTTTCTTTTCATTACCTGCTTATATAATGATTCCACTTGTTTTATTTGGAACTTGGTTGGTTTCTTCATCTACTGGTTTTCCTATTGGTAATACAGCGCATTTTGGAGGTTTTTTATGTGGAGTATTATATGGTTTATATTTGAGAAAGAAATATCCTAAGAAAACCCAAATGTTAAGTAAACAATTTTCAAGATAAAATAATGAAAAAGAAAAAAAGAGGTAAAAATTTTGATTTAAAAGAAGAATATAAAAATAGTTGGAATTATCTTAAAGAATCAAAAAATTTTATTTATATTATTATTATAATTTTTTTTGTTTTTGTTTTGATTGGTTTTTTTATTCCTGCCCCTGATTTTCTTACAGAACAAATATTAAAATTTATTGAAGAGTTAATTGGAAAAACTCAAGGAATGTCTCAATGGGATTTAATTAAATTTATTTTTTTAAATAATTTACAAAGCAGTTTTTATGGAGTAGTATTTGGAGTTTTACTTGGAATATTCCCTATAGTCGCAGCAATTGCAAATGGTTATCTATTGGGTTTTGTTTCTTCAATAACTGTTGAAAATAGTGGATTTTTAGTTTTATGGAGATTGTTACCTCATGGTATTTTTGAATTGCCT
The DNA here is from genome assembly GCA_964516415.1 of Candidatus Woesearchaeota archaeon. Lineage (GTDB taxonomy): Archaea > Nanobdellota > Nanobdellia > Pacearchaeales > GW2011-AR1 > CAZEZA01. Next base: position 8,142 of record CAZEZA010000006.1, read on the forward strand.
GCTGTTTTTATTTCTCTTGGATTGGGATTGAAATTTGGAACATTTATTTTCAAAAAAAGAAAAATGGAATCATTTAAAGAATATCTTTTTAATTCATTAAAAGTTTTTTTTCTTATTGTTATACCTCTTTTAATTATAGCAGGAATTATAGAAGGAAGTCTTATATTTATAATTGGATGATTTTATCCTTTCAAATCACTAATACCCAATACAATAAAAAGTAAGCCAATCATAACAAAAACCCATACTAAACCGCCTTTAAAGAATTCCCATGCTGCGTGTTTAAAATTCCAAAAAGTTCCTCCCCATTCTCCAGAATACCATGCTAATAGGATTATCCCATTTAATAAAATCAATCCAAGTAAAAGTTCAGCCCATTTATTCATATATTATCTTTTATTTTTTTATTTAAAAAGATTTTTGTGATAGAGTGTATATAAGGAAACTTTTAAAAATGTTTTTTTGTATCTTTAGATATGGATTTATGTAAACTCTTAGAGATTTTAGCAATTCCGATTTATTAATTCTAGTTTCAACTTAATTAAATTTTTTGTATAAAATGAAAAAAGTTAAAGATTTTTTATGGAAATATGGTATGTCTGTCGAGGAAATTGTGGATAGTTTTGACTCTTTGGGTTATCAAGCAATTGAGTTGGGGGAAGCAGCGAAAGTTGTTTTGAAAATGAAGCGTTCTGGAGCTAAAATATTTTTAACTTTTACTTCAAATATGGTAACTTCTGGATTAAGAGGTTTTTTTGCTCAATTGTGTAAATTGAAAATCCTAGATATTTTGGTTACAACTTCTGGTTCAATTGAAGAAGATATTATGAAGTCTTTTGGAGAGAATTTTGAAATTGTTAATTTTAATACAGATGATGTTGCTTTGCATGAGCGGGGAGAGAATCGTGTTGGCAATTTATTGATTCACACTGAGAGTTATATGAAATTTGAAGATAAAATGAATGAATTTTTATCTAAAGTTTATGGGAAAAAGAAATCCTGTGGGGATGACCCTAACGGGCCTAGAATTTGTGCTTCTGAATTGTTGTATGAAATTGGTTTAATGTTGGAGGATGAGAATTCTATTCTATTTCAAGCAGCTAAAAATAAAATTCCTATTTATTGTCCTGGAATTGCAGATTCTGCTTTTGGTTTTCAGCTTTATATGTTCCAACAAAAACATCCTGAGTTTATGGTAGATACAATAAAAGATATGGAAAGAATAAATGTTGATTTGAGTTTTGATGAGAAAAAAGGTTTGATTTCTCTTGGAGGAAGTATTTCAAAACATTATGCAATTTTTTCAGCTATGTTAAGTGGGGGGTTTGATTATGCTGTTTATATGACAACTTCTCATGCAAGTTCTGGAAGTTTATCTGGAGCTACAACTCAAGAAGCAAAATCTTGGGGAAAAATTAAAGATGATGGAGCGGCAGCGACAGTTAATGGAGATGTTTGCATAACTTTTCCTTTAATGATGTGTAATGTTTTAGATAAAATGAAAAAGGAAGGATTATTGAAAAATGACAGATGCTAAATTTATTTTATCTAAAGAAGTTTTAAAAGAACAAATTAAAAAATTAGAAGAACTTGGATTAAAAATTTCATATTCTTATAAAACAAATAGAATTGTTGGAGAACTTTTGCAGGAAATTAGTGATATTAATTTTTCAATTCATGTGCGAGAGGAAATAGAATATATTAAAGATAAATCTAAAATTTGGTTTTTTACTCAGGCAGAACTTGAGAAAGAATTAAAGGATATTTTAGATTTTGGGATTAGAAATTTTGTTGTTGATAATGAAATTGATTTACAGAGAATTTTGAATGTTATTGGGCAGGAAAAAATAAGAATTAATCTTTCTTTGAGAATGAAATTTAGAGAGCATAGAATTGGGACTGGGAAATATTTTGTTTATGGGATGCCTTCAGTTAAAGTGAATAAAATAATTTCTGAAATAAAAGATAATAAATTTATTGATAATTTGGGAATTCATTTGCACAGAAAATCACAAAATACTTCTGAATGGGAACTTGTAGATGATTTGAAAGATTCATTGAGTGAGGATAGTTTGAAGAGAATTAATATAGTTAATTTGGGTGGAGGTTTACCTTCAATTTATAGAAGTTCAAATGTTGATGTTTTTAATTATATTTTTGAGAAGTTAAAAAAGATAAAAAATTGGCTTGATGAAAAAGGAATAAAAACTCTTATTGAGCCAGGAAGATTTTTGGCAGCTCCATCAATAAAACTTGAAACAGAAATTATTCAGATTCAAGAGAATAATATTATAATTAATACCACTATTTATAATTGTGCATTGGATAATATTTTAACTGGGACAAAGATGTTAGTTGAATCAGAATCAGAAGATTTTGAAGATGGAAAATTTTACTTAATTAAAGGCAATTCTCCAACAAGAGATGATATTTTTAGGTATAAAGTTAAATTAAAGTCTCCAAAAGTAGGAGATAAAATAGTTTTTTTGAATGCCGGGGCATATAATTATACAACTGATTTTTTCGGTTATAAAAAAATTGAAACAAGAATTGTTGAAGATTTTTGTTAATTTTTAGTAAAGATTTATATATTTTTGTTACTTTAAGAAATTAATATGGAAATTAAAAAGAAATTACTTGTTAAAGAAAAAAAACTAGAAGAAAGAAGGGAAAAAGAAATAAGCTTAATAGAGGTCTTAAAGATTTTTTCTCCTGGAACTTCAATGAGAACTGCACTTGATGATATGGTGGGGGCTGGAATTGGTGCCTTGGTTGTTGTTGATAAAGAAGAACTTTTAAATATTGTGGAAGGAGGTTTTAAAGTTAATTGTAAATTTAGTTCTCAAAGGCTTGTAGAATTGGCTAAAATGGATGGAGCAATTATTCTTTCCAAAGATTTAAAAAAAATTCTTTATGCAAATACTCTTCTTTCTCCTAGTATTAATATATCTACAAAAGAAACAGGAACAAGACACAAGGCTGCTGAAAGAACTGCCAAACAAATAAAAACAATTACTATTGCTGTTTCTGAAAGAAAAAAAAGAATTACAATTTATTATGGAAAGGTAAAACACGAATTAGAAAAAAGTTCAGAAGTTTTAAGAAGAGCTGCAGAGACTTTGCAAATTTTAGAAAAACAAAAAGAGATTTTTAATGATTTAATAGTTAATATTGATATTTTAGAGATAAATAATTTAGTTACAATAAGTGATGTCTGCAAAGTTTTGCAAAGAATGGAGATGATAAGAAGAATTTCAGAAATAGTTAGAAGATATTTAATTGAATTAGGTAAAGAAGGAAATATTGTAAGTATGAGACTTAAAGAATTAACAAAAAATTTGAACAAAGAAAGAGAGATGATTTTTAAGGATTATTTTAAATCAAAATATTTTAAAGTAGATACAATTCTTAGAAATGTAGACTTTGATTCTTTAGTCGAAACTTCAAATCTTTTAATGATTCTTTTCGAGGAACTTCATGACAAGTCAATTTCTCCAAGGGGTATAAGAATTTTGAGTAAAACTAATTTATCTGAAAAAGATGTTAACTTTTTAATAAATCATTTTAAAACTTTAGATAAAATTTTTGAAGCAGATAAAGATTATTTAATAAAAATTTTTAAAAATGAAGATGCTGTTAATTTGTTAATGAAATCTTTAGAGAATCTAAAAGAAAAAATACTTGTTTGAAAGAAGTTTTAATTATAGATTTCATAAAGCTTATATATTGATTGTTTCCCTTTTAAATATGTTAATTCAAAAACAAGTAAAAGAAATTAGAGAACATTTAGATAAAGCTCAGAATCCTTTGTTTTTTTTTGACAATGATCCTGATGGACTTTGTAGTTTTCTTTTGTTGCAAAGATATATTAAAAAAGGAAAAGGTGTGGCAATAAAATCATTTCCTGCATTAACTGTTGATTATTTTAGAAAAGTTGAGGAATTAAAAGCAGATTATATTTTTATTTTAGACAAGCCAGTTGTTTCTGAAGAATTTTGGAAAGAAGTTGAACAAATTAATCTTCCTGTTGTTTGGATAGACCACCATAAAATTGATAAAAAGGACATCCCAAAATTTGTTAATTATTATAATCCTCTTTTTAATAAATCTAAAAATAATGAACCTGTTACAGCTCTTTGTTATCAAATAACTAAAAAGAAAGAGGATTTATGGTTAGCAGTTGTGGGGTGTATTTCAGATAAGTTTGTTCCTAAATTTTACAAAAATTTCAAAAAAAATTACCCTGATTTAGCTTTTGATTCTAGATCTAAAATAAAATATGGTACTACTTCTTCTGCATTTGATATTCTTTATAATTCTCAAATTGGAAAGATTTCAAAACTTGTTGGTTTTGGATTGAAAGATACAATGACTAATGTTGTTCATATGATGAAATTTTTGAGAGATGTTGAAACACCTTATGAGATTTTAGAAGAGACTCCTAAGAATTTTTTAATGCATAAAAAATTTTCTGAGATAAATAACAAATACCAGAAATTATTAAGTAAAGCATTAGTTGAAGAAAAAAATTCAAAGAATCTTTTGTTTTTTAGTTATGGGGGGGAATCTAGTATGAGTGGAAGTTTGTCTAATGAATTAAGTCATAGGTTTCCTGATAAATTTATTGTTATTGTTTATCTTTTTGGAACTAGAGCAAATATTTCTGCTAGGGGGAAGGGAATTAGAGATATTTTATTAAAATCTATTGAGAATTTAGAAGATTCTAGTGGGGGAGGTCATGAAGATGCTGTTGGTGCACGAGTTAAAACTGAAGATTTGGAAAAATTTAGAGAGAATTTGAAATCCCAATTAAATTAATTTTATTCTAGTAAATAGAAAATTATATAAATTATAAGTACTTCTTTTTTTGACTATGAAAGCTGAAATGTGGTACAGAAAAAATTTCACTGTATGTATTATTTTAGCTTCAACTTTAGTCCTTTAAATCAGGAATTCTTCTTGGTTCTTGAATTTTATTGGACTATGAAGAATTCTGAAAGGATTTTAATTAAATA
>CAZEZA010000007.1:0-10814 GCA_964516415.1 Candidatus Woesearchaeota archaeon
CCATAATGTGGCAGACCTGTTGCAAATGGCGGGCCGTCATAAAAAATATAAGGTTTTTTCTTTTTTGTTTTGTCTAAGGACTTTTCAAATATTTTTTTATTTTTCCAAAACTTTAATATGTTTTCTTCTATTTCATTGATGTTATGCATTTTATTATATAGTTTTTAGACTTTTAAATTTCTTCTAGAAACTCTTTTTCTACAAAATGTAATTTACTTGGAATAATTATGCAATAAGGTTTTTTTACGCCTGTGAAAGTTTCTAATTCTTTGATTTCTCTATACATTATTTTCCTATGTTTTGTTCCTAATGCCTGACAAACAAGAATTTTTTTTAATTTTATTTTATATTCCCCAGCAGATTTTTTTAATTGTTCTAAAGCATCTTGAAATTCGAGTCCAATATCAATTAAAATTAAACTATGGGATTTCATTGATTGATTTTCCTGCACAATTTTCATAAAACTATCTGGAACAAAATTCTTTTTTTCATCCCACTTTGGCATACTCGCTATTTTTCCAAATTTATAAATCTGTAATCCTGTCTCGGCAACAGCATCCAAGATAGAAGCATTGAAAATTATTTTATACCTAATATCACATCTTTTTGCTTCTTGTATTAATGAAATGTGCGTCGTGGCTGTAAGAGGACTTCCATAAACAAGCAAGGCAATATCCATTTTTTTTGCTTCATCAACAATCTTCAAACTTTCAACAAATTCTCTGTCAGCAATAATAATTTTTTTCCCGATAACATCTTTTAATTCTTCTTTGCTATATGGAAAATCTACAGTGTAATTTTCAAGATAAACTTTTTTACATCTTTTAACAATTTCTAATCCATACTTTGAAATTCCATCAACATTCAACCCCAAACCAATTAAGTATAACATAAGAATAAGAAGAAATATTTGTTTAAAATTCTGTTGATTATTTATTTAATTGATTTTTCAAGCAAATCAAGATTCCTTTGTATGCCTGCTCTATAATCTTTTCCTAGTTCTTTAAGATATGGGAGATAAGGTTCAACTGCCGGAAGTAAAATTTTTCTTATAAATTCTGCACTTTTTGGACCCTGAATATCTTTGAGAGTATCATATCCCAATTTTTTATTCATTGTAATTCCTTCTTCATCCTTAAAATCTTCAAATTCTTTCCAAAGCAATGGTAAATATTCTGAAACATATTTTGGGTCTGAAATTAGTCCAAGTGCATCTCCCCCAGCCAATATCCCTCCTAAAGAAGTTATTTTTGGTTTTGGACCAAAAACTTCAGTATAACTTATTGCTTCTTTGATTATGTCTATTTGCTTTTTTGGAAATTTTTTCTTGTTTAGATAATCTTCTGCCATTTTCATGCTTCTTTTAACATGTTGAGAAGTCAATTTTGCACCAGTTCCTTTATTGTCTCCTTTATCTTTCCAATAACCTGTATCATGTCTTATTCCTGCAACATAGAGATTCATCCAGTCTTTTTCAGAAAAATGAAAACCTCCTTTTATCATAGACGTGAAAATTTCAAGAGCTGAAAAAGTAGTATTTTCAATATGTGGATACCCTGGATACATAGTGTGAGCAGGAGTATCATTTCTTAATTTATTTTCTTTTCTTGTCTCAAAATAAATTTCATATGCTTTATCCATATAATCTAATTTCTTAAAACCTGCAAGTTGATAAATTTTCTCAAGATTTTTTCTGAATTCCATAGAAAAAAATTAATAAGATTATTTATAAATCTTTCTTTTATAACTACTATAAAGTTATAAAAATTATTTCTTTAAACTTCTGCTTGTAACAATTGCTATAAAAAAAGAACTAAACATTAAAATATCATTTTCAAAAATTAATCCAAGAACTCCTCCCATCAAACAAATAATTACGAGAATTCTAAACCACTTTTGCCCTGATTTTAATTCTTCTTTTGTAATTTTCGCAAGATAAGAACCAATTGGAAAACCTAATATTAAAACAAAAATTCCTATTATTAATTTAATTAAATTATTCATGATAATATTTAAGAAACTATGTTTTTATATTTATTAGTTTATTTCTACTTTACTATTTTCCTCTGTACTGAGTCATGTCTTTCTTTTCTAAAGAATCTATTGCAATTCCCTTCATGCCTTCTCCAAGCCCCTTAGAAACTTTTGCTAATTTAGAAGGATTTTTCCAATCTTTGACTGCTTCAACTATAGACTTAGCTCTTTTTTTAGAATCTTCAGATTTGAATATTCCGCTACCAACAAAAACTCCATCTGCTCCTAATCGCATCATATAGATAGCGTCTGCTGGAGTAGCTATGCCCCCCGCGGCATAATTAAGCACAGGGAGTTTCTTGAGTTTAGCAACTTCATAAACTAACTCTTTAGGAACTCCATATTCTCTCGCCTTTTCTGAAATTCTATGATCCATATCTTCTATATATCCTGTCTTGTAAAATTTTCCTAATTCATACAATCCCACTAACTCTGCTATCTCTTTTCTTATTTTTCTTATATGTACTATTGCCTGATTAACATCACCTGTGCCAGCCTCCCCTTTGGTTCTTATCATTGCTGTTCCTTCATTTATTCTTCTCAATGCTTCACCCAAATCTCTAGCACCACAAACAAATGGTGTTTTAAATTGTATTTTATTTATGTGATAAGAATCTGCTGGAGTTAATACTTCACTCTCATCTATAAAATCTATTCCAAGTTCTTCAAGCAGTTTAGCCTCTTCATAATGCCCAATTCTTACTTTAGCCATAACTGGAATTTTTACAGCATCTATTATTTCTTTAATTTTATCAACAGAAGCTGTTCTTGCAACTCCTCCATCTCTACGAATATCAGCTGGAACTCTTTCTAAAGCCATAACTGAAACTGCTCCTGCATCCTCTGCTATTTTTGCTTGTCCTGCAGTAGTTACATCCATAATCACCCCACCAACAATATTTTCCAAAAAATTAATTATATTTTTCTTTGACATTATAACTCCATTATCTAAAAATAACATCCAATCTTTATAAATCTCTCGGTATCTGAAAGAAAAAAGATAAGACCAATTAACTTAACAATGTATTGGAAAGAGAACTTTTATATAATTAAACCCCTTAAAAAATATATGAAGTGTTTAAAATGTGGGCATAAATGGAAGCGAACTAAATGGACAGAATTTATCTCTTTTCTTGCTAGATGTCCAAAGTGTGGTTCAAGATTTGTATTAAGATATTAATTTTTGATAAGATAATTATTACTCTCCTCTTGCTGCCCTGCACATTTTTGTATAAAGGTCACGGAAAATATTGTTTGGGTCAGTTTTGTGCTTGACCTTGTAATAATTTTCCTTGTTCCAGGTTTTCCAAAAATCTGATTCAGAATAATAATTGTTAGAGATGAGAGTTTTAATCCCTCCAATTTTCATTAATTCATCTTCTATAATCTTGTAATAATTCTTATCATTTTTTTGTTTCATTCCATAAATAGCCAAATCTAGGAAAAGCTCATCTTTTGTTTTTAAAAAATTAGAAGATATCCATTCATAATGCCTTACAATTTTGTACGGCACACACCATAGCGGGAAATGATTCACTTCTTTTTTGTACCATTCCATAAAATTATTGACTTTTGAGAAAGGGATAAATACATCAACAGTAATAGGAATTCTTTTAGGGGGAATTAACCAGCGAAATTTTTTAACAAGTTTTAGTGTTTTGGTAGAATTTACAAACTTTCCAAATATAAGTCTCCCAAAAAAAGATTTGGGATTTACATTAGTTACACCTTTATCATACCTGAAAAAGTAATCAGGCGTTTTTAAGTAATCTTCTTTCCGTTCTTTCGTGCTTTTGTAATAAATTTTTGTCCAATCATAACGATTTGTATATGGTGCTTCATCAATAAAGTTTGCCACGCTTAATATATACTCTGTAGGAGAATGAATGATTCCGTCCATAAAATCAACATCCTGTTTTTTAAAATGCTCCCATATTGCTGATTTGTAATTTTCAAGATTATCATATCTTTCATATATAATTTTCACATATGGTTTAGCAGGTATTAATTTAAACTTTAATTTTGAGATAATGCCAAGAGTTCCGAATGTGCCATGCACCATCTGAAATAAAAGATTGTTATCATTTTCAGGAGTGCAAACAAAAACATCACCCTTTGCACTGATGATTTCATATTCAAGACAGGTATCATGAAATCCCCCGTGTTTGTATGACATTGATTCTATAGAACATCCTGCAATCGCTCCTCCAATTGTAATAGTCTTCAATTCAGGAACAATAATAGGAACAAGATTATATTTCAATGTAGCATTTACCAAATCAACAAAAGTAACACCAGGTTCTGCAATACAAATTCGCTCTTCTGCATCTATATAGAGAATCTCATTCAAGTCGCTAATATCAATTTTCTCATCTGAATGTCTCTTATCGCTCAACTTTGGCACCTCGTGAGAAATAGCTTTCTTCTTTAATGATACAGGTTTCGTGCTTTTGTACTCCTTCAGCTTCTTAATAATTCTATTTATTTTTTGTTTATGAGTTAACATATTTTTAATTACAATAATTATTTATTATAAATATTTGTTTTCTCTGCTATTAGTTTTATAGGAAAAACAAAAATCATATTAGTCACATCTAACACAACAAATTTTAAAATATATTTATTGTTTATTTAATCATGTATAAAAAATATTTAATTGTAGCAAGTAAATTGGATAAAGCAGGAATAAATATAACAACTCAATTAAGCCAGTTTAGAGAAAATCCTGTTTTTTCTTCAATGAAACAATCTCCTGCATTTGATTTTTATTTAGTTGACAATGAAATAATCTATACAGAAAATTTAGATTTAGAAAAAATTAATCAGTATGATTTTATTATTTTTGCTTCAAAACATAAATCAGAGAAAAAAGAAAAAACTCTTTCAGTTCATGCTCCCGGGAATTGGAGACAGGCAGAGTTGGGAGGAGAGTCTGGAAAAATTTGCAAGACTTCTGCATTATTTCAAAAACAAATTTTTGAAAAATTAAAAAATAATGTGAAAACACATGATTTAAAAAATTATAAAGTAACTTTAGAATGTACTCATCACGGTCCTTTTATTGATAAACCTTGTATATTCATAGAGATAGGTTCCACAGAAATAGAATGGGAAGACAGAAGAGCAGGATTTGTTATTGCAAAAACAATAAGAGATATAATACAAGATTTTAAAGAAAATCCTTATAATGAAATAGTTGTTGGAATGGGTGGCCCACATTATTGTCCAAATTTTAATAAAATACAATTAAATTCAAATATTGCTCTTTCACACATTATCCCACAATATACCTTGCCTTTAACAGAAGAAATGATTAAAGAGGCATTAGATAAAACAGAAGAAGAAGTTGATTTTGCTTTGCTTGATTGGAAAGGATTAGGAAATTCAGAACAAAGGCAAAAAGTTCTTGAAATTCTTGACAAACTTTATGTAAGATATAAAAGAACAAACGAGATAGATAAATAAATTTATATAATATTTTTTCTTTTAAAATTTATGAAAAAAGAGACGAAAAAGAAACTTCATGCATTAGATCCTAGATTCAGAAAAAGATTTACAGAATTAATGTCAATGATGGACGAGTCTATTTCCTTGCTTTATGATGCTGCAACTCACGATGAGAAAACAGGGTTGTATAATAATAAATTCTTTGAAACTATTTTAGATATGGAAATTGAAAAAGCCAAAAGAGGGAAACAAGAATTATCTTTATTTATGGTAGATATAGATTTTTTTAAAAAAATAAATGATAAATATGGACATATAAAAGCTGATGAATTACTTGAAAGACTTGCAAAAATTTTGCAAAAACAAGTTAGAAAATCAGATGTAGTTGCAAGATTTGGTGGGGAGGAATTTTTAGTTTTACTTCCAGAAACTAGTTTAGAAAAGGCAAAAAAATTTACAACAAGATTAAGAAGAGCAATTAATTCAGATAAGATTCTTAAGAAATATAAATTAACTGTTAGTGGAGGGATATCTCAATTTAGAGAAAAAAGTGATTCAAAAAAGAAATTAAAACAAAGAGTTGACAAGGCATTATATCAGGCAAAGAAAGAAGGAAGAGATAGGTTTGTTGTAGTGAAATAAACGCCTTGGGCAGGAATCGAACCTGCTCACCCCGAAGGGTCCAGATTAGCAATCTGGTGCAATACCACTATGCGACCAAGGCATGATTTTATAGATAATTCTAAACTTATAAGGTTTATGTTAGAAAAGTAGTAGCGAGGGCGGGATTTGAACCACGCGACCTCCGGGTTATGGGCCCGACGAGCACTCCAGACTGCTCCACCTCGCTATAATAATCTTTAAGTTATTCTTCTTTTAAAACTTTCTAAAATAATTTTTAAACCTGCTTTCATTAATAATTCAAGAAAAGATGGTGAAGATAGATATAAAGAACGGTTCTAAGAATATCAAATTTTTAGGGGCTTCTAGTTTATTTAATGATCTTGGAAGCGAGATGATTACGCCTCTTCTTCCTTTTTATGTTATAGCTCTTGGAGGAACAGGACTTGCTGTCGGAGCATTAACTGGTTTAAGAGAAGGGCTCTCAAGTTTATTCAAAATTATTGGGGGCTGGGCTTCAGATAAAAAAGGAAAAAGAAAAGGATTTATTTTTTTAGGATATTTAATTTCTATAATTTCAAGATTTTTTCTTTTTATTGCCAATTCATGGGGGTGGGTAATTGGTTTTGTTTCTTTTGAAAGATTTGGAAAATTAAGAGATGCCCCAAGAGATGCAATAATAGCACAATCAACAAAAAAAAGAGGACATGGTTTTGGATTTCATCAAATGATGGATAATGTTGGAGGTGTTCTAGGAACCCTCATTGTAATTTTTCTTTTTTGGAAACTTAATCTAGGAATTAAAACAATAATTCTCATAGCTGCTTTAATTTCCTCAATTTCTTTAATCCCTTTATTTTTTGTAAAAGAACCAAAATATAAAGTGTTTAAAAAATCCTTATTCAAAGGGATAAAAAAATTAAATCCAAAATTAAAATATTTTATCTTTGTAACTTCTATTTTTACTCTGGCAAATTTTGGACTTTACATGTTCCTTATTTTATTGGCAAGAAACATAACAAATAGTAGTATAATACCTCTGGCACTTTATGCTTTATTTGGTTTGATTTACGCGCTTTTTGTAATCCCTTTTGGAAAACTTTCAGATAAAATAGGAAGAAAAAAAGTTCTTTTAATTGGTTATGTTCTTTTTTTATTCCTTGGATTATCTTTAATTTATTTTTCAGGTTTGGTATTAATAATTGGAGCTTTTGCAATTTATGGTTTGGTCTATGCATTAACACAGGCAAATCAAAAAGCACTTGCTTCTGACTTGTCTGGAAATATGAAAGGAACAGCAATGGGATTCTTTCACTCTATAGTTGGTTTAGTAAATATCCCCGCAGGAATAATTGCAGGACTTCTTTGGGATATAGATTATAAAATAATGTTCATATATATTTCAGTTGTTGCTTTATTTTCCATAATTTTCCTTTTATTTGTAAAAGAGAGTGGAGAATATAAAAGATAAATCTTAACAATCACAATCCTTAAAAGTAAACTTATTTTATTTTTTATATGTTAACTTTAGGAATTGATGATGCTGGAAGAGGTCCTGTTATTGGGCCAATGGTTTTAGCAGGATGTTTAGTAAATGAAGAGACAGAAAAAGAATTCAAAAAATTAGGTATAAAAGATAGTAAACAACTGACTCAAAAAAGAAGAGAGTTTTTAGAAAAAATTATAAAAGAAAAGTCAGAAATTTTCGAAATAGTCCTTTCCCATCCCATAGAAATAGATGGAACAAATCATAAAGGAATTAATTTAAACGCATTGGAGGCAATAAAAGCAGCAGAAATAATTAATAAAATAAATAAAGGATTTAAAAAAATAAAAGTTATTGTGGATTGTCCTTCAGTTAGTATAATTAAATGGCAGGATTTTTTAAAAACAAAAATAAGGAATCTTTCAAATTTAGAAATTTCCTGCGAACATAAAGCAGATAAAAATCATGTTTCTGTTTCCGCTGCTTCAATTTTAGCAAAATGTGTAAGGGAAAAAGAAATGTCTTTACTTAAAGAAAAATATGGTAATGGGATTGGTTCTGGATATTGTCATGACCCTTTAACAAAAAAATTTTTGAATGAACATGTCGAAAAATATAATGCAGATGGTATCTTTAGAAAAACCTGGCAGACATGGAAAGATGTATGGGCAAAAAAAGAACAAAAAATTCTTAAGTTTTAATCTCCCTCAATCTTTAAAAATCTCTTTTCTTTCTTTCTCTTATGTATATAAAAAAATTAGTGATGCATGGGTTTAAGAGTTTTCCCAGAAAAACAGAATTACCCTTCACACCAGGAATAAATGTTATCTTAGGTCCAAATGGATCTGGAAAAAGTAACATTTCAGATGCATTATGTTTTGTTTTGGGACGATTAAGTATAAAATCAATGAGAGCAGCCAAAGCGAAAAATTTGATTTTTTTAGGGACTAAAGCAGCATCCCCTGCAAAAGAGGCAATGGTTGAAATAATATTTGATAATTCTAATAAAATATTTTCAATAGATAAAAAAGAGGTTTCAATAAAAAGAATTGTAAGAAGAAACGGGCAAAGTGTTTACAAAATTGATAATCAAACAAAAACACGGCAAGAAATTTTAGCATTATTGGCTCAAGCAGGAATAGACCCAAATGGTTTTAATATAGTTCTCCAAGGAGAAATTCAAAATTTTGTTAGAATGCATACAGAGGAAAGAAGAAAAATAATTGAAGAAGTTTCAGGAATTTCAATTTATGAAATGAGAAAAGAAAAATCTATTAAAGAATTAAATAAAACAGAAGAAAGACTAAAAGAAGTTCTTGCAATACTTAGAGAGAGAACAAGCTATTTGAATAATTTAGAGAAAGAAAGACAGCAGGCATTAAGATTCAAAAAACTTGAGAAAGATATTAAAAAATATAAGGCAAGTATAATTTATTATGATTTAACAAGAAAGAAAAAAGAAATAGAATCTATAAATTTGAATATTTCTAAAAAAAATAAAGAAATAGAAAAAGTAAAAAAAATAATAATAAGTATTGAAATATCTATAAGTAATTTTGAATCAAGAATAAATTCTATAAATTCTATAATACAAAAATCTACAGGGTTAGAACAAGAGAAACTTAATCAAGAGATAGCAAATATAAGAGCCAAACTTGCAGGAATGAATGTAAAAATTGAAAATTACGAGAACAAAATTTCAGGAATTATAAAACAAAAACAAGAGCTTAGGCAAATCATAAAGAATAATGAAATTTCAATAAAGGAACTTCAAAAAGAATCTCCTACAGTATCAAAAAATCAAGAGGAAATTGAAATAAAAAAACAAGAACTAGAAAAACTAGAAGAGAAAAGAAAAAAATTTTATAAAATTAAATCTGAACTAAAATTAATAAGAGAAAGAATCCAAGATAAAAAAACTATTTTTGAAAATTATATTAATGAATCTGAATTTTTATTAAAGCAAATTAAATCTTTAGCTAAAGAATTGTTTGATAGAGAAACAGATGCAAACAAATTAAATAAGCTTAAAATTTCTTTAGCAGAAAAAAAGGAACTTTTAGATAATTTGGGAAAAAAGGAAAAAGAATTTGAAAAAATATCTTATTCCAATGAATATGAAATTGATAAACAAAAAAAATTAATAGAACAAGTTTCCAAAATAGATATTTGTCCTCTTTGTAAAAGTAATATAACTAAAGAACATATAAATTCAATAAGCCAGGAGATTTTTCCAAAAATAAATTTTTTAAAAAAAGAAATAGAAAATTCAGATAGTAAATTAAGTGAAATATACAAAAAAAAAGGAATATTAAAACAGGAAATAGAAAAGATAATTTTAGAAATTTCAAAAAGAGAATCAGACTTGCTTAAATTTTCAAGTATAAACGAAAAAAAAGACCAAATAAAATCTCTCCAGGAAAAAATAGAAAGTTCAAAAGAAGAACTTTTAAAATTGCAAAAAATTAAGAAAAATCTTGAAGGAAATTTTGATGAAAATTCAAATATTGAACAAAAATGTGAAACAATTAGAATAGAGGTTCAGGAAATTTCATTAAGAACAGAAGAAAATGTCAATTCGGAAATTTCCTTCAAACAAAGAGAACTTGAACGTTCTAAAATTTCTTTAAAGCAGCTATCAAGAGATGAAGAAGATTTTAATGATGAACTTTTAATAATTAAAAAAAATTTAAATGAAAATGAAAAATTACTTCAAGAAAAGAAAAAACAAGAAGAAGAATTAAGCAAGAAATTTGAAAGATTAATTTCAGAAAGAGATGAATTACAAAAGAAAATCAGGGAAAATGAATTTAAGATTTCAGAGAAGAAAAACTTTACTCATAATATAGAACAAGAAATGAATAATTACAAAATTGAGAAAGCAAGAGTTGGTGCAGAAATTGAAAATTTTGAGACTGAAATGTTGAGTTTTAATAATATTGAGATAATAAAAACAAATAAAGAATCTCTTATACAAAAATTAAACAAAGCTCAGGAGATAATTTCAAGAATTGGTTCTGTTAATTTGCGTTCTCTGGAAGTTTATGATTCCATCAAAAAAGAATATGATTCAATAAAAGAAAAAGTAGAAATTATTGTGAAAGAAAAACAAGGGGTTCTTAATATAATTCATGAGATTGATATAAAAAAGAAAAAAGCATTTCTTAAAACATTATATTCTTTAAATGAAATTTTTTCAAGGAACTTTTCACAAATTTCAACAAAA
>CAZEZA010000008.1:0-1055 GCA_964516415.1 Candidatus Woesearchaeota archaeon
ATTCTTCAACAGGAATAACTCCAGGAGAATCTAATAAAATTATATCCTCTGTCAACCTTAATTTCTGAATCCCTTTTGTAAAACCAGCATCAGACCCTATTTTCGCAGAAGTTCTTCCAATCAAAAGATTAATCAAAGAACTCTTTCCAGTATTTGGATATCCAATAATTCCCACATGAACACGATTAAAATCTCCTGTCTTCTTAACCTTCGCTGCTTCCTGTTTAATCTTATCTCTTAATTCATTAATACCCTTGTGATTTTTACACGAAACAAAAACTCGCGGATTCAAACTTTTATCCCGTTTCCTCGTAAGATCAGATTTATTCAAAACATAAATTATCTTCTTGCCTTTATCCTTAATCAATTTTTCAATCTCTTTATTTTGCATCTCTTTAGGAAACCGCGCATCAAGAATTTCCAAAATAATATCTGAAATTTCAATTACCTTTTCCAACAACAAAGGATACTTTCCTCGTTGTTTCTTAATATTCTTTAATTTTTTCGCCGAACGCGCCTGCCTTTTTGTTGCCATAAAAGATTAAAGAAGAAAGAGTTTATTAAATAAACGCCTCGACCAAACGTTTTGTTTTTGTTTAACGCCTTTTATACATCTCTAAAATAAAAATCTCTAAACCAAACATTTATAAATTATTGTGCGTTAAGGATAACTATTAAAGATTAATCATAACAATAAGCATTAATGCACAATGAAAACCAAAAAAGAGTTGGTAGTAGAACTTCTTAAGAAAAATGCAGAGGGACTTACTATAATTGAAATTTCTAGAGAATTAAAAATATCCCGAAATACAGTCGCTGTTGCTCTGGCAGAATTAAAAGGAGCAGAACAAGTAAGAATCAGACCTATTGGAAAAGCTAAATTACATTATTGGAAAGGAGGAGGAAAATGAAAATCAAATATTTAATTCTAGCAATTTTATTGGCTCTTATATTAATCCCGATTGTTTCTGCAACTTGCACATTAACCTTTGACAAAGATTCTTATTCAGAAACAGAAACAGTCACAGCAGATATGGTTTGTTTGCAATCAGTTG
>CAZEZA010000008.1:1065-10376 GCA_964516415.1 Candidatus Woesearchaeota archaeon
CAATATTAATTTTAAGTATAATCTTGATTAACTTTGTTTCTGCAGATTGTACACTAACTCTTGATAAAACTTCTTATGTTCAGGGAGAAACAGCGTCAGCAGATATGTTTTGTACACTTGCAACGGAAAAAAGCAAAGATTATGTTGTAAACTGGACTTATGCAAATGGAAGTCAATTAGAAATAGATGAAGGAACAACTCCCGCAACAATAGGGGAACATTTTTATCAAACTTATACAATATCCTCAACACATCCTGCAGGTGTTTATTTTAATGCAACTTTAAGTGATGGTATTTTAGATGGAATGGATAGTGCTAATGTAACGGCAGGAAGCCCAAGTTCTTTGATTATTACAGGGACAACAGTTGGTGGGGGATGGATGGGATTGGCATCTTCATTTAAGGCAATAATAAAAGATGAAAATGAGAAAAAAATGACTCCTACAGAATTCAGAGAATTTGTAAAAAGAAAAAGATCTCAGAAATAAAATTAATTGGACGCCAACGCCGATAGGGGGCGTTTTATTTCTTCTTTCTAAAGAACAATATTGGAATTATTGTACCTAAAGCAACAGCTCCAACAAAAGCTCCAAGAACCCTTGCCCACACCTCTGGATTAATCAATCCTCCAACATACGAACCAAGAACTCCTCCAACAGTTGCTGAAACAACCGCCACCAATATTTTTTTTGTGTTTTTTGCCATGTTATTATATGTTAATTGAGTTTTTAAGGATTATGTTCGACGCCCACGCCGGGAGTCGAACCCGGGTTGTATCCGCGACAGGGATAAGTCATAGCCGTTAGACCACGTAGGCAATATGATTAGAATATAAAAATTAATTTTTAAACTTTTGTAATACAGAAATTATCTCTTTATTTTGCAGAATCATATAATTTTTTAGCTTCTTCTAAATCAACAACTTTAAACCAACATCTTTCAAATCCATATTTTAAATCAGCATCTAAGAAAAGAACATGAAAATCTACTAAAGATCTAAGGGCTTTTCTAGTATTATCAGTACCATATTTTTTTGTAACTTTTTCTAATAGTTTTTTTTCTACTTTTTTCTTAACAACAGCTCTCTCGGGATGACTATAACTTATAGCCTCAATTGAATCTTTTGCTACTATTTCTTCAAGAATAGCAATCTGACAATCAGTCGGCTTTGGTTGTTCATACCTTCTTTTCATATAATAATTAACTCTTAGAAATATATAAAGATTTATGTTATGTAAAATAATTTTTAAATCTTACCTTCGGTTGATAATTTCTCAAATTCTTCCCTGTTTAAAATTTTGTATTTCTTGTTAAACTTTTTTTGTTTTACTACTGAAGTAAATCCTTCAACAATTAGCCCCACTCCTGCAATAAACCAAAACCAGTCTGAAGAAAAATCAAAAACCTCAAGAAGTTTAAACAATGTTCCAAACACCATAAAGAAACCAACAGCAATAAATAATTCATGCCCAGAATAATTAGTCTCAAATCTTATAACTTTATTGATAATTTTTTTCATCAGAAAAATAATCTTATTGAATTTTTAAAACTTACTAATTATATTTTGCCAATCAAAGAAAAATCCAAAGATAATTTTTCCAATCTATTTTTAGCACGCTTTTTAAATTTAATTTTTTTCCCTTGATAAACTACTTTTTGCTTTTTCATATTTATATATCGTCCTAATTCAAGATAATGGTTATTATGTCCCATTTTATTTTAACTTCTTTTTCCCTTTAATTAATTTAGAAACAATTCCAACTAAAACCCCAATAAGAGCTCCAATAAAAACAACAGATAACAAACTAAAATCATAATCACTAGCCAACCAAGCTCCTACAATTCCTGCAAGTCCTCCCGCAATTGCTCCAATTTTCCAATTTTTCATTTTTTACTCCTTTTTAATTTTTTAATTAAAGTATAAAAAACAGAAATTATAAAATAAAGAGGAATTCCAATAGTTGCGATAATAAAAAACACAGCTTCTTCAAATTCTATTCCTAAAACTCCCAGAAAAAAAGCATAAGACAAATTATGAATAACAACTGCAATTATCCAGGCTATTAAAAGAATTCCCGCATTTCTCCAATTCATTAATAAAAATTTATCAAATTTATTTTTTATCTTCTTTCTTTTTTTAATTTTTTTCTTATTTACAATAGTATAAAAAAGAGAAATCAGCAGATATAAAGGAATTCCAATTAAAACCCCATAAAATACAATATCATATAATCCTATTGGCTCAAAAAGAACTTTAATTGTTCTATTTCTATAAAAGAAAACCATAATAAATATTAAAGCAGAAATGACAAAGTTTCTCCAACTCCACAAAAACAATTTTTCAAATTTCATTTTTACCAATCACCTTTGCCCCTTGTAAAAATTTCTTATTTTTCAGGGTACACCCGATGGTGTGCTTTCCACCCATGTATTTCCAAAGAACTTTTGGAATTTTCACGCTTCCATCTTTTTGCTGATTATTTTCTGCTATTGCCACCATTATTCTAGAAGTAGCTAATGCAGTGTTATTAAGAGTATGCAAAACATATCTCTCGCCCTTATTGGTTAATCCTTTAATATTTAAATCACGAGCCTGACAATCAGTGCAATTAGATAAAGACATGACTTCTTCATATTGTTTTGTTGTCGGACGATAAACTTCTACATCTTCTCCTTTTGCTTTCCAGTCACTTAAATCCCCAGAACAAGATTCAAAGATTCTATAAGGTAAATTCAAAGCTTTCATTATTTCTTCTGTGTTTTTCCTCAACTCTTCATAATATTTCCAAGAATCTTCTGGTTTACAAAAAATAAATTGTTCAACTTTATTAAATTGGTGTGTTCTCCACAAACCTTTTTCATGAATACCATGACTTCCTATTTCTTTTCTAAAACACATAGAATATCCAAAAATCTTAACAGGAAGTTTGTCTTCTGAAATTGTTTCTCCTTTTAAAAAACCTAAAATTGAATGTTCTGCAGAAGGAATTAAATATAAATCTTCATCCTGAATTTTATATAATTTTGTTTCAAAAGCTTCAAAATCTTCAGCAGCTTCACAAATTTCTTTTCTCACTAGCAAAGGAGGTTCAAGATATAAATAACCTTTTTTCTTCATAAAATCTATTGTAAAATTTATTAATGCTCTATTTAACAGAGCCCAATCTCCTTTTAAATAATAAAATCCTTTTCCAGAAACTTTTGTAGAAATATCAAAATCAACAACATCTAAACCTTCCAGTAATTCAACATGATTTTTCACAGAAAAATTAAACTTAGGAAGCTTTCCCCATTTTTTAATTACTTTATTTTCAGATTCATCTTTTCCAATTGGAACACTTTCATGCATGATATTTGGAATTTTAGAAAGAATTTTTTTTATCTCTTCTTCAAATTTTTTTCTCTTCTCTCTAATTTTATCAATTTTTCCAGGAATAGTTTTCGCTTTTTTAATTAATTTAGAAATATCTTTTTTTTGTTTCTTAAATTGATTAATCTGTTCAGAAATTTTATTTCTTTCACTTCTTAAATTATCTTCTTCATATTTTAACTTCCTCCAGTTTTCATCTAACTTTTTTATTTTATCAACCAAAAGAAGTTTTTCATTTTGAAATTTCTTCTTTATATTTTTTTTAACTAATTCAGAATTTTCTCTAATAAGTTTAATATCAATCATAATAGAAATAATAAAAAGTTATATTTAAAGTTATCTTAGTTTGGCAATTGAAAAGTCGTTATAAATTATTTATATTTGTCGCTGTTCAATTCCCTCAAACGAAGTGTTTAAAAATAAGATTCACTAAATTTATTTATGGGGGTTGGAAATTTTACGGGAGAGTTAATTATATTCTATCAGGACTTTATTAAAACTCTTCCACCATTTGCAGGAGATTTTTTTAATTTTTTAATTCTTGTTTTATTAGTAGTTATATATTCTATTTTTATATGGAAATTTTACAAATTTATTGCTAAAAAAAATATTCTTGGTCTAGACCTCAACAAATATAATAAATCTACACATCCATTCTTTACAAAATTATTTGCAGGATTTTTTTATTTTATAGAATATATTATAGTATTGCCCTTTTTAATTTTCTTTTGGTTTGCAGTATTCACTTTATTTTTAATGTTCTTAACACAAGAATTAGAAATTAATACTCTGTTAATTATTTCGGCAACAATAGTTGCAGCAATAAGAATGACTTCATATTATAAAGAGGATTTGTCTAAAGATGTCGCAAAACTTTTACCTTTCACTTTATTATCAATTTCAATTCTCACACCAAACTTTTTCAATGTTGAGAGAATTATCAGTCATTTTAATCAACTCCCCAACTTTTTTGGAAATATAATGCATTATTTAATCTTCATAATTATTCTTGAAATAATTTTAAGATTTTTTGATTTTATCTTTTCTCTTTTTGGAGTAGAAGAAGTTCAGGAAATTGAAGAAGATAAATTATAATTAGTTTCTCTCAACTCTGGGGTGTTCATGCCCTTTTTCCATCATTTCTATAAGCATCTTTGTATGCTTCTCTTTTTCATTTTTGTATTCTTTTCTAGTCTTCAAATTTCTAATCATTTTTGCAACATATTCTCCTCCCAAAAAATGGGGCGTTAAAACATAACTTGCTCCTTTCTCATAAAGATCTAAAGCTTCTTTAATTTGATGCGCCCTTACAATAATTATTGCACTAGGATTTACAAGTCTTATTGATTCTATTAAAAGAACATTTGTTTCAAAATCAGGAATTGTTGAAACTGTTAACTTTATTTTATCCAAAGGTAATTTTTCTAAAAGTTCAGAATCAAAAGCATCTCCATAAAGACAAGGTATTCTCAATTTTGATAAATCAGAAATTATATCTGGATCAAAATCAACAACAAGATAATTCTGCTTAATTTTTTTTAATGACCTCAAAATACTAAAACCAATTCTATTATATCCAAAAAGAATTGCATCATATTTCTTTCTAATTTTTCTTTCCCTATTCACTTTTTTTCTTTCAAAGATAGAAACAATTCTTGACATTTTCTTATAAAATTTATTAGAATAAATAATCATATAAGTTGACAAAGTAATTGTTATTATTGCTGTTAAAGTTAATGTAGATAAAATCTCTCCAGAAATATGACCCATTGATACTCCCAAAGCTAAAATAATCAAAGAAAATTCTGAAATTTGTGCTAGGGTGGTTCCTACTAAAAAATTGGTTCTTTTAGTATATCTAAAAATTGCCATAAAAGTCATTAAAATCAAAGGCTTGAAAACCAAAATAACAAAAGAAAGAATAAGTGCATTAACAATTACAGAACCTATACTTGAAATTTGAATATTCAATCCTAAAATTATGAAAAAGATTATCAAGAAAAAATCTCTCAACGGTCTTATCTTAGAAGTTATTTCTGTGCTATAAGGAGAAAGAGATAAAGAAATTCCAGCAATTAAAGCTCCAATTTCAATTGAAAATCCAAAATAACTAAATAATGCTGCAACTACAAAACACCAGCAAATTGAAAATAAAAATAACAATTCCTGAGATTTAGCAATATTTTTAGTTATTTTTGGAAGAAGAAGAAATCCAACCAAAAATAAAACTATAATTAATCCTGCTCCCCCCAACAAACTTTTAAATGCAAGAGAACCAAGGTCAGTTCCATTCGCCATTGAAGAAACAAACATTAAAATACCTATAGCCACCAAATCCTGGATAATTAAAATACCAATAGAAATTTTTCCATAAAGAGTATCTAAATGTTTTTTATCTGAAAGTAATTTCATAATAATTATTGTACTGCTTAATGCAAGAGCAAT
This sequence comes from Candidatus Woesearchaeota archaeon, assembly GCA_964516415.1. Taxonomy (GTDB): domain Archaea; phylum Nanobdellota; class Nanobdellia; order Pacearchaeales; family GW2011-AR1; genus CAZEZA01. The sequence goes on from CAZEZA010000008.1 coordinate 6,881, forward strand.
ACCAATATACGAAGAAGTGATAATATCAAACCCAAGAAATTTAAATGAAACCAAAAAACCCAAACCAAATGTTAAAATTATTTGGATTAAACCAATTAACAAAGACGATGTTCCAATTTCTTTTATTACTTTAGGGTTCATATGCAAACCAACAATAAACAACAAAAAAGCAACCCCAAATTTAGAAAAAACATCAATAATTTCTTTTGATGCTCCAAAACCAATAATAAAAGGGCTAATAATAATTCCTGTAATAATATAGCCAATAATGATGGGCTGTTTAAGAGTTCTGACTATATATGAAACAACAAACGCCGTAAAAAGAATAATTGCTAATTGAATAAATATTTCCATGTGCACCTCTATGATATTAAAAAAATATACTATAAAAGGTTTTTGAATCTCTCTCGAAATCTTTTTAAAGAGATTTTTGATATGAATAACATGCCAAAAGTAAGAATCAAACTTAATAGTACAGATATAAAAATGCTTAATTATATTTGTGATTCTATCAAAGAATTATCTAAAAAATCAGGTATTGTTATTAACGGACCTGTTCCATTGCCAACAAAAAAACTCAAAGTTACAACAAGAAAATCACCTTGTGGAGACGGAACAGCAACTTTTGATAGATATGAAATGAGAATTCACAAAAGACTAATTGACCTTCCAGCAAATGAAAAAATTCTTCATCATATAATGAGAATGCAAATTCCAAAAAATGTTAATATTAAAATAGAAGTAAAAGATTAAAATTAAAAAATTTCTAAAAAGAGTGATTGCAAAACTTTATAAATCCTAATATCCTCTAAAAATTGCTTAACTTCGGTTAAGTAAGAAGAGTTATGGACTTCGGTTTATTTCTCTTCTTTTATTTTTATTCTATTAAAAGAATTAATATTTAACATAAATATTTAAAAATAGAAAATTCTTAACAAGAACATGGAAAAAGATATTGGAAAAATAAATAAAAATGATACAACAGATATTGTTTTGAGAATTGATGATTTTGCAGATAAAAGGGGACTAACAATAAGAGAATTTGTAACAAGTGAGAGATATACTGGTTTTACAAAATCTGGCGTAAAAATTATGGCTGCTGATTTTGCAAAATTCAAAGAAATGATTAATTCTATAACAGAAGAAGATATGAAACAAGAAGAACCAGAAAAAGTTCCTGAACAAATTCCTCCCGAACAGGGAACTTTAACAGAAGAAAAATCTGAAGAGTTGCCTGATTATTAATTCTTTTTGAATACTTATTCAAAACAAAACATTTATAAAGTATTATGAATTTATATTCATAATTAAATTATCTAAAAAAGATAGGAGAAAAACAAAATGCCACGAGGAGATGGAACAGGACCAAGAGGACAAGGACCTAAAACAGGAAGACAAATGGGAAACTGCGAAGGTGCAGAACCTATATATGGAAGAGGTATGGGTAGAGGATTCGGAAGAGGTATTGGTAGAGGATTCAGAAACAGAAGGTATAATTTATCTTCTGAAGACGAAAGAAAATACCTTGAATCTGAAAAAACTGCAATTGAAAAAAGATTGAAAGACCTTGAATAATTAAAATGCCACGCCCAAGAAGAACTAGAAGAATTTCTTTCCAGCCAGATGTAACTTACTTCAAACCTGCAGGTATTCCCCTAATAAAATTAAAAGAAACTATTCTTAATTTCGATGAATTAGAAGCAATAAGGTTAATAGATTCTGAAGGAATGGGACAAAGTAAAGCTGGAAAAAAGATGAAAATAAGTCAATCTACATTATCAAGATTAGTTAAAGCAGGAAGAAAAAAATTAGCTAATGCTATAATTAGCGGTCAAGCAATTAAAATACAGGGAGGTAATTTTAAAATGGTTCAACCACAAGGAAGAGGACTTGGTTTAGGAAGAGGTAGAAGAGCTGGTGGTAGAGGAGTCGGTGGAGGAAAATTTGCTGCTGGCCCTAACGGCGAGTGTGTTTGTCCAAAATGTGGATACAAAGAAACACACCAATTAGGACAAGCTTGCTACCAAAAAAAATGTCCTAAATGCGGAAGTCTTATGATAAGAGGATAAATAATATGCCAAAAAAAGATATAAGTAAAGCTATAGTAAAAACTGGAAAATCTTTCTGGAATTTATTTCCATTACTTTTAGGAACAATTTTACTTGTTAGTTTATTTATTAAATTAATTCCAAAATCTTTTTATTTTTCAATTTTTGAAGGGCATTTTTTAATTGGTTCTTTTATAGGAAGTTTAATTGGGAGTATATCTGCTGGAACTCCTCTTACAAGTTATATAATAGGAGGGGAACTTTTAGAACAAGGAACAAGCTTGATTGTTGTTACAGCTTTTTTAGTTGCTTGGGTAACAGTTGGAATAATACAATTACCAGCAGAATCAACAACACTAGGGAAAAAATTCGCTTTATTAAGAAATCTCTTGGCATTTATTTTTTCAATAATTATTGCTATAATAACAATCTTAATTTTGGAGGTAATTAAATGTTTCTAAAAAAATTAAATAAAATTTCAGGGTCTTGGTACTTTTTAATAATTATAATTTTAATTTATTTTCTTTTATTAATTTTCAAACAAGATTTATTTTTCTCAAGCTTTAATTTTTTTAATGAAATAATTTTAAAAATAATTCCTATTTTTATTTTAGTATTTATTTTAATGAGTTTAACTAATTATTTTATAACTCCAAAATTTATAATGAAACATTTTAGAGAAAAAGGAATTAAAAAATGGTTCTTTGTTATTATCGGTGGGATTTTGTCTGTAGGTCCAATTTATATGTGGTATCCCCTATTAAAAGATTTAAAAAATAAGGGATTAAATTATGGACTTATCGCTTGCTTTTTGTACAACAGAGCAATAAAAATTCCACTATTGCCAATCGCAATTTTTTATTTTGGATGGAGATATATTTTAATATTAAGTTTTGTTATGATAATCATGTCTGTTATCCAGGGCATAATAATAAATAAATTAATGGAGGTTAAAAAATGATAGATTTTGCATGCAAGAAATTTGATTTAAAAGAAGTAATTAGATGTAGTTTAGCTCTCACAAAAACAGAATTTAAAATAATAGAATATTTAATGAAGAATCCTAATAAAGAATTTACAACACAAGAAATATCTCAAAAATTTAAGATTGGATTATCTACTTCTCAAAAAGCAATTAATGAAATTAATAAAAAAGAATTAATAAAAAGAACACAAAAAAATTTACGAAAAGGAGGATATATTTTTGTTTACTCTATTAAAGAAAAAGAAATCTTAAAAAAAAGAATTTTAGAAATAATTAATAATTGGATGCAAAAAGTTGAAATAAAAATGAAAAAATGGTAGGAGTATTTCATTTTTATTGAGTTATTGTTAAATACTCCAATTCGTTTAAATACCCTTTTGTCCATTAAAATTTAATTAAATTTAGGAGAAATAAAAATGTCAAAAACAATTGAAATAACAAGTAAAAATTTTGAAAAAGAAGT
>CAZEZA010000009.1:0-2590 GCA_964516415.1 Candidatus Woesearchaeota archaeon
GGAAGTCTTGCATGAATTTTTGTTTTTGACTTTGCATATCTTTCATATTTTCTTATATAAATCATTCTTTCAAATTCAATTACAATTCTTTTGTGAAACTTTTTGATTACTTTCCCTTTGAAAATTCTTCCTCTAACCTTCAAGTTTCCATGAATATGGCAATCTTTATCCTTGCACATAGTTTCAACTATCTTTTTGTCTTTTTCATTTTCGCTTTTTCTTTCTGTTTTTTCTTTCTTTGTTTTCATTTTTTTTATTTTGTGTATGCTCAATCTATGGATTCTTCATCAAATCCAAGTTTGACCAAGATTTCCTTTATCTTCTTTCTATGGTCTCCTTGGAGTTCTATGATATTGTCTTTGTAAGTTCCACCGCAAGCCAACTCATTTTTGAGTGTTTTTGCGATTTTCTTTACATCAATACCACTCTCGAACCCAGCAACGATTGTAACGATTTTTCCGTATCGTTTTTTATCTGTCGTCACTTTTATCCTTTGCGAACTTTTCACAATCTGTTCACATACACATGCTTGCTCAGGCAAGCCACATTTTGGACATATTTCCATGTTATTTATTGAGTGTGAGTATACGGGCAATGATTTTTTTAATTTCTTTTATTTTTGAACTCCCTGCTTTTGAAGCACTTATTTTTGATTTTATTAATTCCATTTTTAATTCCTTAATTTTTTTCTCCCTTTCTTCTTTGCTCATTTTTTGAATATCTTTTGTTTTCATTTTTTCTCCTTTACACTTTTCTTAGTTTTTGATTTGTCTTCTTGTTTTTCTGATGAATTTTCTTTTAATTTTTTGATAAATTCTTCATCTATTACTATTCTATCTTTTAAAACAGCATAAGGTGAAAGTATACTAACTTTAATTCCAACAGTCCCAGGTTTTGTTTGTGCTCTTGCTTGTGCTCTGTCAACAACTTTTGCACTGTCACCTGTTTTTTTCAAATATCCTTTTGCAAATCTCCAGGATTTTGCTCTTTGTCCTGGAAGCTTTCCCCCCAAAACAATTTCCACACCCAAAGCCCCAGCATTTATTATTTTTTGTAATGTTCTATATGCAGTAACTTTAAATTTTAGAGGACCAAATCTTTCTAATGCAAGAGCTATTTCATCTGCATTTATTTGTGCATCAAATTCTGGCTGTATTATTTCATCTATTTCAATATTAGGATTTTCAAGTTTAAATTTACCTTTAAGAGTTTCTGTTAATTCATTTATTTTTTCACCTTTTCTCCCAATTATCAATCCCGGTTTGTGTGTAGATATAATTATTTTTTCTCCTATGGGAGTATACTCTATTCTAACTCTGCTCACTTTGCCTTTTCCAAGAATTTTTTTTATGTTTTCCCTAATTGCAAATTCTTTTTTCTTAAATTCAACTGTTTTTCTTTCTTCCATCTTAATTTACAATATTTATATTGGCCCTCCATTCAACATAATTATTTCCTTTTTCCTCATTTCCTTCATAAGTCATATGAAAAGGAATTAAAGCAGTATCTCCATCTTTAGCTATCCATTTCTTTTCTTTCAGTCTATCTACAAAATCTTCAAATCCTAATCTATTTATTCTATCTTCCATTGTAGGTGCTCTGTCAAGTTTTTTTCTATAAATTATTTCAGTTTTCATTTTTTCTTCTCCTTAATTTTCTTCTCCATTACTTTAATTGTAACATGTGTTCTTTTTCTCCTAACTCTCCCAAATCTTCCAAAAGGTCTTGAGCCAATATTTGCTACAGCTTCGACAATTATTGGATTATTTATGTCGTTAATATTAGCATTTGATGAAAGGCTCTTCAATAATTTTATAAAATATTCTGAAGCTTTTTTAGGATATCTCCCCGACATTATTTTTCCTTTTCTATGAGGAATTTCTCCTTTCATTGGAATTGCTTTTTTATGTAATATTACTTTTTCTAAATCTTCTATTGCAGATTCAATTTTTTTTCCTTTAATAAATTTGCAAATTGAAGCTGAAACTTTTGTCGAAATTGGAAGATTAGTAACTTTTACAATTGCCTCTGTTTTTTTTGGACCTTTTTTCTCAGGTTTTTTTATTATTTCTTTTTTCTTTTCTTTTTCTTCTTTTTTTGTTTTAACTATTTCTGTCTTTTCTACATTCTGTTGTTTTTCCATAGCCTTTTTTTCTTTCTGTTTTGGATTGTAGTTTTTTTCTGTCATTTTTATTTTTTAGCTAGAGCTCTTGAACCTTTGGTTGCTCCTACTCCTCCTTTCCCATGTTTTACTCTACCTCTTGTTGGTGCTAATTCTCCAAATCTGTGTCCCAACATTTCTCCAATTATTTCTATAGGGATAAAGTTATGTCCATTATAAATTTGAATTTTCATTCCAATCATTTCTGGGGTAATAATTAACGCTCTTTGATGAGTTTTTATTTGTTTTTTCTTCGCTATTTTTTCCTTTGAGCGATTAATAAATTCTTCAATCTCTTGAAAATTTCTAAGAACACTTCTTCTCTGCCTAGACTTTAAATATTTCGCGAACTCTCTTACATCTAGTTTTTTCAATTCCTCCATTGTTTTTCCTTTGAATGTAAATTCTTTTTTTCTTATTTCCATTTTA
>CAZEZA010000009.1:2690-10316 GCA_964516415.1 Candidatus Woesearchaeota archaeon
CATTTTATTTTCTCTTACCAGTTCTCTTTGGCCTTATTAATCCAACCCTTCTTCCAGGAGGCGCATTTCTCTTAGCAACCTTGCTCTTTGGATTCTTTGCTCTTCCTGAACCAAAAGGATGGTCAATTGCATTCATTTTTACTGCAGATGTTCTAGGCCATAATTTACTTTTTGATTTTTTAATATGATATTTTTTCCCTGCTTTAATAACTGGTTTATCAAGCCGACCTGCTCCTGCAACTACTCCAATAACCGCTCTGCAATTGAAATTAAATTTTTTTTCTTTTTTTGAAGGCATTAAAACAAAAACATTTTTTTCTGTAATCTTATTAACAATTGCAGAATTTCCTGCGCTTTTTATAAAAATACCTCCATCTCTTGGCCTTGATTCAATATTATAAATTTTAGTTTTTATTGGTATATCTTTTAATTCAAGAATATTCCCTTCTTTAATTTCATTTCCTCCAAATTTTATTTTTTGCCCTTCAACCATTCCTTTAAATGCAGGAATATAAAATATGTCTTTGTTATATTTTATTTTTGCCAATGGAGCACTATGTGCTAATGAATTAAACAATTTAATTACAGTCCCTTCTCCGTCAAGACTTTTTGGATATTGAAGTTTAAATCTAAATGCTTTTTTACTTACCCTATAAGTATGGCTTCCTTTTCCTCTTGCTTGTGTAATTATTCTTTTTCCCATTTTATTCTTTTGATTTTTTTTCTAATTTATTTAATTCTTCGTCGGTGATTAATACTAGATTATAACCTTTCTCTTTATTCTCGAGATTTGCATAAAAACTTGTTAATTCCTCTGTGATTATATCATTGAAGATAAGTCTTTTTTTTTCGTCACCATAATCAAATCTGATAAATTTTTTCATATTATATTAATCCTAATTTCGTAGCCACATCAATAGCTGGAAATTCTTTTTTTAATTTAACATAAGCATATTTTTTATTTTTCTTAACCAATGTTCTTATTTTTTCAATCTTTATTCCAAACAAATCTTCAAGCTCTTTTTTTATTTCTCTTTTTGTTTTTTCTTTTCTTGTTTCAAATGTCAAAACATTTTGTGCTTCAATCATCATAACAGCTTTTTCAGTTACTATTGGTTTCATTTTTCTAACTCCTTTGGAATTTTATATTGTGAATATTCTGGGAAAAGATTTTTACCATACATTAATCTATAAAAACATTCTCCTGTTAATTTACAATCTTCTAATGCGTTATGTGCTTTTCTATTATCTTTCATTCCACAAAATTCTAATATATTAGTTAATCCCATATTACTATGGTCTTCTTTAATCAATAATTTTTTATTTATATCAAAATATCTTATTTGAGCAATATTATGTAAATCAAAAGCACGATAATGAAAAGGCATTTCCAACCCATATTTTCTTGCTCTTATTTCCAAGAAAGCAACATCAAATTGAGGGTTCTGGCATAAGAAATTTTTCATAGGTTTTTTATTAACCCATTCAAAGAAATTTTGTAATAATTGCTTCTGTGATTGTTTGTTTTTATCTCGTAATTCTGCTTCTGTCTTTCCAATAACTTCTAAAACAGGTCTTTTTCCTAAATTTACTATCTCATCTTCATCATCAATTTTTGATTCTTGCAAATATTTTTCTCCAGTAGTAAGATCATAAGCTCCTATCTGCCAAATTCCACATTTAACTTTGTCTACTCCAGATGTTTCAATATCTAAAACTATAGGTAATCTTGGTTTCATTTTAATTTCTCCCCCAATTCTTTTATTGATTGTTCGGTATAAAGAGTAAGTCTTCCTGGTCTGCCTTTTGCCAAATCAGTAACTCCTAAATTTTTTGCATTTTTTATTTCAAAAGAATTTGTCTTTAATTTTTCTTTTTCTCCTGTAACAAGAAGCAAACCTGCATTTTTTTTATATTTTCTTCCTCTTAATTTTCCTTTTCCACTTCTCACACTTTTTTTCTGCAATGCTAATTCAAATAATGTTTTACCAAGAATCTTTTTCAAACTAGAAATCAAATCCTTTGTTTTCAAAGAAACTATTTTTGATTCTACAATCAAAGGAAGTTTTTCAATTTTTTTATCATTTAATCTTCCATATTTTTTAGTTATTTCTTTTGAATTTGCTGTAGCACTTATTGCAGAAATTAATGCCATCTTCAATTCTTTTTTATTTATTTTTTTTGTATTAATCATAGATAAAATTTTAGGAGGATGAGCTCTTCTTCCGCCACGCACAGAAGAAATTTCTGCACCTTGTTGGGTAAATTGTGAACCTCTTCTAGACATAATCTTTCTTGGAATTCTTGACCACCCTTTTCCATATTGAGATTTCCAGACATGTCTTCTGTGAACCCATTTTCCACTAGCAGAATGTTGTTTTCCAGCAACAGGTGAAGGAGAATAAGGTTGTTGAGTTTTCTTAACTTCCAAAACTTTTGCGATTATATCTTCTCTAATTTTTTGAGAAAAACATTTAGGTAACTCAATTGTTTCTTTCTCTTTACCTTGGATATCTAATATTTTTGCTTTCATTTTGGAGTTACATTTCTTATATTTTTATTTAAGAGAATATCTGCGAAATTTTCAGGAATTTCATCACTACAACTTGAATAATCAAATACATTCTTAATTTTCTCTCCAAGACAACTAGTTTCATCAAATCTTTCTAATAAATCTTGTCGTAATGATCTTTTTGAATTTTCATCAATTACATAAATTCCCTCTTCATTTTTTTTCATATAAATTATATTTGAATTTGCTTTCATTTCATCTCAACTCCACCAACTCAAAATCTTTTTTCTTTTGTTTTTTAGTTTCTCTCAAAGGAGCAGTAATTAATAATTGTCTTTTTGCAGGCCCTTGTATAGAACCATTAACAAGAATATAATCTGTTTTAACATCTCCATAATTTTTTATGTTTTTGAATTTGCTTTCTGATTTTCCTAAATCAATTATTTTATTATTATAAATTACTCTTGTGAACATCCCAAGTTGTCCTGCCATTGGAACTCTAAAAATAACTCGCGCAGGATGCCAAGGACCCAAACTTCCTGGCCTTCTTCTACCTTTTTCTGATTTATGTGATTTTAATGTAATTCCAAATCTTTTTACAGGTCCAGAAAAACCCTGTCCTTTAGTCAATCCTCTTAAATCAACAAGTTGTCCTTTTTCAAAAATATCTAAAACAGAAATTTCTTTTCCTAAATTTTCTTTAATAAACTTAATTTTTTCTTCAACACTTCCAACAAGTCCAATCTCTATTAAATCAGGTTTTTTCTTTATTCCAGTATTTTTAACAACAGAATAACAAATTAATCTAATATCTTCACAATTCTCTTCAAACTTAACATCTCCCTTTTCTTTTTTTGGAATTTTAACTTTTCTTTTTAATTCTTTGTCTAAATGTGGGGCTAAAACTTCTTTAGCTACTTTGCCATTTTTATAGAATCTTACAGAAAATATTTTCATTACAGGACATTCAAGAACTGTCACAGGTATAATAATTTTTTTCCCTTTAGTCATAGAATCAGGAGTATTATCTTTTACACAAGCAGACATCATTCCTGCCTTATAACAAATAAATCCCTTAAGATTTTTTCCAGAATCAATAGCTTCCCAGTTTACACTAGGTAAGAATTTACTGGCTCTTTTTCTCGGCCAGAATTGCAGACTTCCTTTTCTTGGTGATTTTGCTGTTGGCATTTATCAATAGTGCGGATAACATTTTATTCCCTGGATAAAATATGAAGAAAATCTAGGTTTAAAAGGGTTTTGATTAGGATTTAATCCACAAAAGAGTTGAACAAAAGATTTAAAAATAATATAAAACTATAATTTAATAATATAAAAATATAAAACAGTATAACTTAAAATGGTTGACACAGATTTATCAGGAGTAGAAAAGAAAAGACCTAAAGTAGCAGTTAGTTTATCATTAGATAAAGAGAATATTGAGTTTCTAAAAAAAGATATAGAAAAACATGGAGAAGGAATAACTCTTTCAGGAGTTTTTAATTATTGGTTGAAAAAATTTGTAGAAGCAATAAAAAAACAACAAGCAGAACAAGAAAAAAAAGAGGGAGAAGATGCCAAATAAAAAAATAAAAGTAATTAAGACAAAAACTTATTTAGACAGCTTATATGAACTTAAAGATAATTCTACCATTGTACAAATAGAAAAGAAAGTGAATAAACTTCTTGAAACACCCGAAATAGCAAAACCGATGAAGTACCAACATGAAGGTTTTTGTGAAATACAAGTAGGAAAAAAATATAGGGTTTATTGTGTGAAACTCGACGGAGCAATTATTGTTTTTATTCTTGGTCCTATAATTCATCATAAAGATAATTATAAACAGAGTAAAGAATATCAAAAATTATTTGGAGAGTTAGAAAAAGTTAAAGAGAAGTTTAAAGATAAAAAATTATATTGAAAGGTTGTGATGCGAGAGTAGGGAATCGGATAACCCGTCTGTCTTTGGAACAGATGCGTCAGTCGCTTAGCAGGTTCGAATCCTGCCTCTCGCACCTTTCACCATCGCGATGAATGATGAATATGATTAATTTGTTAACACAATATAATTTCCTTTTTTAACATCTTCTAATGCAGATATTAATCCTTTTACAACTTTTTGATTAGAAAGCATTTCAATTATTCTCTCTTGTTCTTTTACTTTTTGTTTAAGCTTTAATTCAGGATTCATTGTAATTATAAAATTACAACACCTCCTTTTAAATTTTTTGATTTCTCAAATTTAGAAATAAAATAATAGGTGTCCTCTTTTTTCATCATAATATTAATAAGATTAATAATATTTATAAATGTTCTTATCGTCGAGAAAACTATTTCTTAGTGACAATATCCCTAAGCAACAAACCCCACTTCACTCTTCATATCTTTCCCATCAATTACAGCATCTCTTACAATTTTCCCTTTTCTCTTTGCCATCTCACGAATCTTTGCAAAATCTGTTTCACCTTCAGGCATAATAATCTCTTCAATAAAAAAAGTATGATTAATCTTCGCCACATTAAAATCAGTTTTTTCAAAAACAAAACTATTTCCAATTTCTTTATCTGTTGTCTTTAAACTGCAAAAATCTGCTTTAGGTGCTTCCTTTCCTTTTCCTGGCTTTCCAGATTTAGGAGCCTTAGGTTTTATTTTTAACTTATCCCCCCCAACTTCAAAACTCAAAGCAAAAAAAGTCTTGGGGAATTTATCCAACAAATCAATCATTTCTGTTCCAGACATTTCTTTATCAATAATATATCTTTTAACTCCCTGAAATTGTTTCTTATCCTGAAAATTCAATTCTTCTGTTAAATCAGAAGTTGAAACAATTGCTCCAGTAACATTAGTTTTACCCTCTCCTAATTTCTCAGCCATAATTCTCACCAACCCATTTGCAAATTCCGCAGAAGTTTTAATAGTATATTTCCCCTTAGAATTTTTAGCTTCAATTATTGCCTTGTTTCTAAACTCTCCCTTGCTAAATTTCTGAAATTGTAAGTGAACTCCTTCGTCAATATTTCCATCAAACACTTTTTTTATAAAATTCATATTATTTTTTATCTTAAATAATTTATAAATCTTTTGTGAGAATTATAATTAAAATATTTTATAGGAGGTTTTTTAAATTTCCTCCACCTATGATTAATAACTCTTAAGAAAATGGATGACACTTATTTCAAAAAAATTATAACTGCAATAATTTTAATCCTCCTTATAGTTTTATCTTTCTTTTTGTTAAAACCAATTTTATTATCAATAATAGTTGGATTTATTTTAGCGTTTGCTTTCACCCCTGTATATAATTGGCTTAATAAACGCATAAAGTCCAAAAATCTTTGTTCTTTTTTAATTTGTTTTTTATTAATCTTATTAATAGTCTTACCTCTTTGGTTTTTAACACCAATTTTAATAAATCAATCTGTTAAGTTTTACTTGGTTTTTCAGAAAATAGATTTTATAACCCCTATCAAAAATCTTTTTCCTTCTTTATTTGCATCAGAAGAATTTTCAGTAGAATTAGGTTCTGTAATTCAGTCTTTTGTAACCAAAGCTGCTAACTCTTTAATGAATTCTTTTTCACAATTAATACTTAATTTCCCAACTTTATTTTTACAATTTTTAGTATCTTTTTTTACTTTCTTTTTTGTACTAAAAGATAAAGAAAAACTTATATCTTATATCCAAAGTTTATTGCCTTTCTCTCAAGATGTTGAAAAAAAATTATTTAAATCTTCAAAAGAAATTACCTCTTCAGTTATATATGGGCAAATTATTATAGGTATGGTTCAGGGTATTTTTGCTGGACTTGGATTTTTTATTTTTGGAGTTCCTAATGCTTTACTTCTTACACTACTTGCATCTTTGGCAGGAATCTTCCCAATCATTGGACCTTTTGTTGTATGGGTTCCAGTTGCAATTTATCTTTTTATTGAAGGAAATACTTTCTCTGCTTTTGGGGTTGTATTTTTTGGTTTAATTGCTTCAACAATGGATAATTTACTAAGGCCAATATTCATTTCAAAAATGACTAAGATGCACCCAGCACTAATTCTTATAGGGATGATTGGAGGTTTCTTTTTGTTTGGTGTTCTGGGATTTATTCTAGGTCCATTAATAATAGCTTATCTTCTTATAGTGCTTGAAATTTATAGAAATAAAAAAATTCCAGGAATTCTTATACAACAACCCCAGAATAATAACTAGATAAATATAAAAATCATTTTTTCTAATTATAATTAAAGAGGTAAAAGAAGAGAATTTTATAATTTTAAAATATAATGGAACTAAAGATTAAAATTTTAAAATGGTCTGCTGGACTTCCAGTTGCTATGTTGAATAAAAAAACAGCAGAAAAAATGGGAGTTCATGTTAAAGATAAAATATCTATTAGAACTCTTTCAAAATATCCAAAAGAAATTTCTACAATTATTGATATTATTAAAGGATTAGTTAAAGAAGATGAAATTGCAGTTTCATCTGAACTTAAAAGAAGATTAAGTTTGAGAATTGGGCAGAAAGTAGATGCAAATCTTGCCGCAATACCCAAAAGTCTGCTTTATATCAAAAAAAAATTAAACAAAAAAACATTATCTAAAAAAGAGATAAATGAAATTATTAAAGATATTGTAAATAATTCTCTCTCTGAAGCAGAAATTGCACTTTTTATTTCAGGGATGTATAAACAAGGAATGAATTTGAAAGAAACTATTTATTTGATAAAAGCAATATTAAAATCAGGAAACAAGTTAACACTAAAAAATAAATTTATCGTTGATAAACATTCTATAGGTGGAATCCCTGGAAATAGAACCACTCCAATAGTCGTTTCTATCTGTGCTTCAGCAGGATTGATAATGCCTAAAACTTCTTCAAGAGCAATAACAACATCGGCAGGAACAGCTGATGTAATAGAAACAATTGCACCAGTTGAATTTTCTATGAATAAATTAAAAAAAATAATTAAAAAAACAAATGCTTGTTTAGTTTGGGGAGGAACTCTTGGGATAGTGCCGGCAGATTCAAAGATAATTCAAGTTGAAAAAATTTTAAAGATAGACCCAGAAGCTCAATTATTAGCGTCGATAATGTCAAAAAAACTTGCCATGGGGGCGAA